>JAQFVO010000816.1 GCA_027942505.1 Endozoicomonas sp.
AATACATATTTGGATGCAGCTTCCTCTACCCTCTGTTGGATATACTCTTTGTGAAACTCAAGTGGTGCCTCGGGTCCTTTTCTGCTGGCCGGTTCCACGCTTCTTTGTTGCTCTCATTGAGTGCCCGGATGGACTGGTCCCACTCCGCTTTTTGACGACTGTCTTTTGATGTGATTTGTTGCCACTGGTCGCTGGTTATTTTTTCTTTTTTCCGGCTCTGGCCATGATGAAAACTGACCTCCGTCTCTTTTTTTGCTACCGATCCCCAATAAAGGCCAAGGGTTCTGGCCGCTAGTGATTGTGCCTGGTGGCTGGTTTGCGTCCGGGAGGTATTTATAGGCCGACTGGTTGAGTAGGCCGTGGTGCGCACCTGTTGCCGGTCAGTGGCTATCTGCCAGTTGCCCTGATAAAACCGGACCAGTGAAGGCGGTGGAACAACAGCGTATTTCTCTTTCGGATAGAAAGAGAAGTCAGTCAACGGTTCATAGGTGCCTCCAACAAAGGCAAAATCCACCGATGCAGGAATTTCATAAGCCATAAGCTATTCACTAGCAATGATGGTGGGAATAATGGGGCCATGAGCTAACGGTCGACTGAATGGTTTTGCCTGAAACTGTGCGGTGCCGACAGTCTGGCTGCTGCCGGTTTCAAACCACCAGACCGGCTCACTGGTGCCTGTGATGCCTGCCAAAGTACAGTAGTAGACATAGCCTTGAAATACCGATGGCCTGATCACATCCCCCACTGCACAGGCCGTATCTGGCTGCCAGAGTTCACCGTAATTGTCGCTGGCCAGCACCATGACTGCGCCCTCATAAGGACTGGTATTGAGGGTATAGCTCCCATCAATGTCATTGCTGATCGTGCTGTCCAGAACGGCATGCCGGGTGTCACTACTGTCGGTAACGGCCAACTGGGCCTCAGTAATGGCTAATACCCGACGGGCAACGGGCAGGTCATTTTCGGTGATAGTGCCCTGCACCTGTGTTGTATTGCCATTGCCGGGAATGATAATACCGCCAACATCGCCACCCCCTGCACCGAAACCGGGAGGCTCATTGCCCTCTGCCCAGATAACTTTACTTTCATCACTTTCATCGCTGATCGTCCAGTTCAGTTCGTTGTTATTTTTGTTTTTCTGAACCTTGATCAGTAGCGGTTCGGCAGCGCCCTCAAAATCAGACAGCCATACTGTATCCTTGGTTGAGGTAGAGGTTTTATCAGGGATTCCGTTGTTGCTGTAATGGTTGCTGTATAAGAAATCGGAAACCAGCAAGCCCGCAGCAACAGTGCTCCCGTCATCATAGCCACCCACGGTAATCCGCTGATAATTGTAATAAGGTGAGGTACGATTATCAGCGTGTAAGTCGGCCACTGTTTCCTGAAAGCCATTGATAAAAAACAAAAGTCGGTCTGCTTCCGAGTTTGCATCCGGGTCCATGGTAATAACCAATTCTACCGGAACGCCGGTTGGCAGGGTTGTTGAGGACTTTCCCCGGGTCAGTGGTGGCTGATCTGGCCTCCCGGCGGAGTAACTCAGGATTCCGTTTTCAACCCATGCCCTCATATTGAACGACGTTGCACCGGGTGACGATCCGGTGGCGAAATCAAAGATCGGCACGGTTGCTGTCGCTGTGGACTCATCCAGAAAAACCGTTGCCGCCATCGTTAACTTATCATTCGACCAGTTAAATCCATCGACGTTATCGCGATACACTTCGGGAGATGCAACCCAGCCAGTCGTGTTATCCAGGGGGAACCATATACCAGCCATCAGTCAGCATCCCCCCGAATCTGTAAGGTAAAATCGTCGTTGGTCTCGGTGCCTTGCCCGGCCAGAACTGTACGGCAAATCCACACCGGAGCCAGACAGCCATCGGTGTTGAAGCGAATGGCATTGCCCACCGCCCAGCCTGAACCCCAGCCGTCTGCCCGCAGGGTGAAATAGGGAGCGCCGGTTTCGGGGTTAAGTGGTGCAGCATCGGCGACTATGTTGCCAGTAGCGATAATTCCGAGCTTTTCCTCAACGATCTGAAAAGCTGAACTGGTGGTGAAAATAATTGCCCACTTGCCGTAGATGGCTCCCTTGTTGGTGACTTCCACCGGATAATTAATGGTGTTGTATTGCGCCGTGGTCTGGTCGCCCTCCCGATTATCCGTCCAGTTCGGGTCGCCGTTGTCCCACACTTT
>JAQFVO010000846.1 GCA_027942505.1 Endozoicomonas sp.
TACCCACTTTCGAGGGCGTCGCAAAAGGCTCTGAAAAGAAGGGAAACCACGAAGAACACGAAGAGCACAAAGAAGAGAAACCACGAAGAACACGAAGAGCACAAAGAAGAGCTTTTATGCTTTTTGCGACACCCACCTTCGCGAGGATGTTATGCCACTCCTGAATGCACCGCCCACCGGACTTGTTGCGTTAATTCCTTTTTATTTCAACTGTACGATCCACAATTTGTCTTTTCATAATATTTAACTACTATCAGCTGGCGCGGTCTTGCCAGTAGTTAATAAACACTCGCCTCCCAACGGTAACATTACGGGGCGCTTGGCCTTTGGTGATCTACACAGGCAACGCATATGGCAAGACCAAAATTATTACCCTGGGACGGGATCAAGAACGATGAGCGCAGGACATGGAGCCAATCGTAAGGCGTCAGACACTCTGGTGCTGAGTACTCTAAGCGTTAAAAACAGTAGTTTCTACGGTAGCTGCGTAGCACTGAAAGCTGGCACTCCTTACGGAGTAGTCCACAAGTACCTGACCTTCCTGATGGCAAACCCAAATCGAGAGGTGTAAATGCCATGGAAAGTATTGTCCAGCTCCCCCCTTCAGCTTATGCGCATGGCGATAGTTGCTGTATCTGTTTTGAAACTTTCGGTTCGCGTGACGTGGCAGTCGTTGAAGGTCGCTGCGGTCATCGGTATGACCTGGATTGCATTACCAGGTGGTTTAATTTCCTCAAATCCCGCCGGCTTGCGGACAGAGCCTGTGTCTACTGTCGAAGACCGACCCTGTCGCTCACTGTGCTATCTGGCCATATTGATGATTCAAATCCCTACCTTGAGAACCGCTTACTGGTATTAGCCCGGGCGGGCAAGCTCAACGAACTTGAAGTAGCTTGTGCGAAGTACCCGACAGCACACAAGTGGCTCTTCCCGGTGGAGGCAGATGGATCTCGCATGACTCTACTGACGGCCGCTGCCGAGTGCGGCCATCTTGATATAGTCAGGTTTCTGGTGGCACGCGGGGCTGATGTTAAGCGCAGTTCAATAGACGCCAGACAGAGAGTTTCCGGCAGGATAGCCCTTATGGCAGCCGCTGAGAATGGTCACTGTGAGGTGGTCAAATACCTGCTGGA
>JAQFVO010000858.1 GCA_027942505.1 Endozoicomonas sp.
CAGCTACACCGGCTATTTACAGGACATTCGATCGCTGATTCTCAAGGCCAATAATGGCGCGCTGGCGGCGGTGGACCTGACCAGTATGGCCGGGCAGGTTTATCAGTGGCAGAACGCTATTATTGGCCTGCTCAATGATCGTGACGCCGAGGGCAATTACCCGGTCAGTAAACAGCTTGCCCGTGGTAAACAGTTTGCCCACCGCAATGACGTCCTGATAACCCACCTGCCAGACTGTTTTGCTGGCCGATACCGGATCAAGAAAATGGATGTGTGTGCTGGGCAGACCAGCCGGATGCGGCCCGGCAAACTCTTCACTGTTGGCAATGCCAGCAGGAATATTGGCACCAGGGGCTTTGCACAGGAAAATCTTGCCGCCACTGAGCTTGCCGAGAATATTGATGCCCTGCTCGAATGCTTCGGCATGCTCTTTGATCACTACTTCCGGATTAGCTGCCAGTGGGTGCGTATCAATAGCCGTGACAAAAATAGAGGCAGGACGCGAACCCAACGCCGGCACTTTACTGAACGGGCGGGTGCGCAGCGCCGTCCAGAGTCCGGATTCATTCAGCTGTGCCTCAACCTGATCAGCACTGAGACTTGCGAGTTCTTCGAGTTTATAAACCGCAAATGCCTCTTCTGACTCCGGGCCGTCAATATCGATGACCACAGATTGCAACACACGCTTTTCGCCACGATTAATCGCAGCAACAGTACCGCCAGCTGGGGCGGTATACCGGATGCCCGGTGTTTTTTTATCACTAAAGAGCAACTGCCCTTTTTTCACTCGATCCCCGACCGCGACCGCCATGGTGGGTTTCATACCCACGTAATCAAAGCCGACCACGCCCACAGAGCGCACTGCCCTGCCCTGCGCGATGCTTTGTTCAGGCGATCCTGCAATCGGGAGATCCAGCCCCTGTTTGATTTTGATCATACCTTTCGCCTAATCAATCAAGTTGAGGTCAGAAGTAACCCGTCTCTCCGGTGGTCCAGAATCGTCCAAACAGCTTTTGAAGTAATGACCCGTGTACGCTCCACACAACACAACCCCAATAAACAGTCACTTGACCAGAATTACTCTTGGTGGTGAGCCACTTCAGAGCAAAGGAAAACAAACCAGCAAAACAAAACCCTGAAATCAGGGCATGCGAGCAATGGCTGGAATACCCCCTTGCTTCAAGGCTGGCACCAAAAAGTTAGATAATAATCGGTCTGGACACAGAAAAACCCCACTGGAACAAGCAGGGATTGTAATGGAAATTCAGATAGACACGCATCGTTTAAACTCACATTCCCTGTTGTTGGACAAAGCGTGGCTGGAAGTTCCGTATCTGGGCCTGAATCCGCAACATCACCGGTAAAATAATGTCAAGATTATAAATACACTGGGGCCAATATGCCATATGGATTGGTAACATATTTTCAGCTTATCTCCCCGATGGCGCGCCTCTCTCACTGCACGGTGCAAGTACCTGTCACTGGGCAACTATACGCAGGTTGGACGTACGATTACTTATACCGGGTGAAGGCTGTACGGGCATGGAATATCATTAACTTCTTTAATTTCCCCAGCAGGGCTGTAATTAGCGTAATAACTTGTCGTTAATACAACACATCAAGCAACCGGTTAATTGAAGCTATAACAATGCCAGCCACGGCATTGCATCTTTGCGGATGGCAAACGGATCAATACAGTCAGAGAAAATTGTACAGATCTGGCCCGGGCAAATCAGGACGCCCGGGAAAAAAGCCGATAAAAGTTTGCTGTCGTCTGTTCACCGAGCACCTCAGGCGTCACGCCCTTGAGTTCGGCTACAAACCGACCAACGTCAGCAACAAAGCGTGGCTCATTGGGCTTGCCACGGTGGGGAACTGGTGCCAGGTAAGGCGAGTCGGTTTCGATAAGCAGCCGGTCCAGCGGCAGGTACTCCACCACCTCCCTGAGTTCGGCCGCATTGCGAAACGTGACGATACCTGAAATGGAGATGTAATAGTTCATCTCCAGCGCCGCTTTGGCCATGTCCAGCGTCTCGGTAAAGCAGTGCAGCACGCCGGCAGACTCCATGGAGCCGTACTCGCGAATAAAGTCCAGGGTATCCTCACGGGCGTCCCGGGTATGCACCACCATTGGCAATCCCAGCTCAGCGCCGAGGCGCAGATGATTAATAAACGACTGACGCTGAACGGCCTGCGCCCCTTCGGTCTTGATGTGGTAATAATCAAGCCCGGTCTCGCCAATGGCAACAACCTTGTCGTGAGCAGCCAGCGCACGCACCGTGGCGATATCAGGCACCACTTCAGAGCAGTCCAGCGGGTGCACCCCAACTGAGGCGTAGATATCCGGATACTGCTCAGCCAGCCCTACCACCACCGGGGCATTATCAAGGTCAATGCTGATACAGAGCATTCGATCAACACCCGCTTGCCTGGCCGCGTCCAGGGCAAGGCCCAGATCGCCCTGGTAAGGGCTCAAATCAAGGCGATCGAGATGACAATGGGAGTCAATAAACATGACCGTCTCCAATACTACTTACATCGTCTTAGTCAGCCGGTCCGAGTTCAGTGCGCCGGCAATGGCGGTTTCAATTTTTGCCTTCACGCCGCCGGTCGGGTCGTTAAATTGAATACCAATACCTGCCTGCTTGCCACCCTGGGCACCCACAGGCGTCACCCAGACCACTTTGCCGGGAACCGGAATTTTTTCTGGCTCATCCATTAACGACAGGCGGATAAACACATCGTCACCGAGGTTATAGTGCTTGTGCGTGGGCACAAACAGACCGCCGCCGCTGATAAAAGGCATATAAGCTTCGTACAGCGAAGCCTCATCCTGAATTGCCAGAGACATTAGCCCCTGTATTCCCTGTGCCATAAAAAGCCACTCCCTGTGATTGCCAAAGACGCTTATTCTCAGCGCAAAACCAGCTCCAGCAGATCGCCAAACACGCCTTCCATCAACATCTGGGTATTCAACGTGGCACCATCAAGCAACTGCTGGCGCTGGCTCATAATGCTGTCCCTCAGTACCAGCAGATCAGCCGCCGGGGCTTTATCTGCCAGGTAACCAAGCATACGCAGCTGGTCTTTGTTTCTGATAAAACTGTCATCGGCGGTCAGCTGCCGTTTTACAGCGTCTTCCAGCCAGCTGCCCAGCCAGCCAAGCAACTGTATTAAATTACCGGTATGCCACTGCCTGGCCAACTCCACTGGCGTCAGATTACCCCGAAACAGCTCAGGCAAATCGTTGATCAGCCGGCCGCGCAAGTTCAAAGTATCGTCATCAAACATAGCCCGGGCAATCAGAGGCGCGCCCGAGCTGAGCAACAATAGCTGCTCCAGCACCAGCGGGTCAGCAACATGATCAGCCAGCCAGGCTTTGGCCAAAGCGGCGTCGGGCATAGCAAACGAGGACATCTGACAACGACTGCGAATGGTGGGCAGCATATCGCCACTGCGGGCGCTGACCAAGATAAAGAACGTACCGCCGCCTGGCTCCTCAAGACTTTTCAGCAGCGCATTGGCAGCATTGATATTCATCGCTTCGGCCGGATTCATGACAATGGCCCGGCAACCACCTTGCTGGGCAGTTTTACGGGCAAATTCATTAACCCGGCGCACCTGGTCAATTTTGATCGGCTTGCCAACCGCTTCCGGCTCCACCACCAACAGGTCCGGATGGGTACCGGCACGAACCAGCTCGCAGCTTTTGCAGTGGCCACAGGCATACTCAGCATCAGACTGGTGACATAACAGACGCGCAGCCAGTGCCTGGGCGAACACGCCCTTGCCCACGCCCGGCACCCCTCTGAGCAGCAGGGCGTGAGCCAACAGCCCGGTGCGCAGCCGCTGCAACAGGGGTTGCCACTGGGCATCATGCCAGGGCAGAGGTTTAAGAGGAAAGCTACTCACCATAAG
>JAQFVO010000859.1 GCA_027942505.1 Endozoicomonas sp.
TGACCATGCTCGACATAAAGAGTTGAGTTACCCAAACCTCCAACAATGATGTATATGCCGGTCATAATACCCATGACTGGTTCAAGCTCCAGTTTCCGCTCAGAATAATATTGGATAAGCCATTGCAGATGCTTCCAGGCAGCTACTAAGACAAAAGTGAGCATCAGGAACAATCCAATATAACCCCGATTCAGCAGGACAGAAGTGACCATATTATGGCCATGGTTTGTATGGAGAAAACGCTCAGACTCGAATGGGACTCCGCGTTGGGCAGCGACAGACTTCATATATTCTTCACTGGTGGCAATGTCAAAATGACGATCGCCCGCACCAAACATTGGGAAATCTGGCAGAACAAAAATAACAGAGTTAAAAATGACATCCCGGGCGCTCAAGAATGAATTACCAGTATTGCCACCTCGCATACGATAGGCGATCTCATCCTTAAAACTTTTTACTACGGGAATGTGGCTGCTGGCGACAAAGAGTGAAGTCCCGATAATAATCACGCTTACAGTGAGTAGGGTCAGGTTTTTCCAGTCAGGTCGGAACTTTATGAGAATGGCAGCAATGGCCATTGCAGCTATAACAACAACAGCCGTAGTTGAGAGAGTGGGAACCATGGCAATCGCAAAGAACAGGGCAGCAATGGCAGATAACCCCTTTATCCAGCCCTTCTGAAACATAAACAGTGACAGAGATATTCCAAAAGCAATAGCAATATACAACGCTGACTGATTAACATGACCAACCGAGTTGAGTTCTGGGTATTGGCCACCATCACGATTCCAGACATACCAAGACTCAAGTACAGCAATTAATGTTCCCAATATGATTGATGAACCCAAAAGGGTGGCCTTCGGTGTTGGGATGCTTGTTCTGGAAATAAGCAGTGCCGGTAAAATCAGTTTGGCAAAAGTCTGGGCACCACTTAAAGGTTTTTCCCAGCCAAATGGGTTGGTAAAACATGAAATAAACCCGGCTGCTAAAAATAGCACCAGAGCCCACTCCCACAGGCGAAGTTTTCCACCAAAATTGTTGGCCTTCCAGCTTTGAACACACCAGGTGATGATATAAATCACCAACAGTATATTTTTTGGACCTTCATACAGAGGAAGCACAAAAAAGAAAGCCATTAACAGGAAAAGTTCTATTTTGGATATGGCTCGCATAGGGGGCTCCAAGCTGATCAGAACGCTAAAATCCGGGCATTGTATCTGTTCAGCGTGCCGATTTCAGTAAGATTTCATCCTGTCGTTATCTGAAACCTTGTTGCTACCAGCCATTCCCGCTGAACACACAATTCCTATCCAACGAACAGGCCATTCAGCCAACCGTTTTTCAAGGCCGAGCG
>JAQFVO010000894.1 GCA_027942505.1 Endozoicomonas sp.
TCGCTCAGCTCCAGCAAAATCGCCACCTCATCCCCCGGCTTGTAGCTGCCGGGCTCCTCCAGGCTGACCCGCACCACCGTTGGCGCGGCGCTGTCAGCGTAGTCCAGAGTCAGGTCACTGGCTGAGGCTGCACCTTCATTGCCAGCCAGGTCGCGCAAAAAGCCGGCCTGGATATCAACGCCGTCCTCAGCCCCCTTGTAGCCAAAAATACCTTCCAGTTCACCGGCTTTGCCATCGTCAAGCTGAATGGTCAGCATGTCGTTGCCTGCCAGCCTGGCCGAGACGATGTCACTCTCAGAAAACGTCACGTTACGGGTGATGTCTCCGTCTGCGTCAATATCGATCACCAGCTTGCTCCAGTCCAGTCGGGCGGAGATATCCTGCGTAGCACTTTCATCACTGTTCAACAGCTGATCAAAGTCCACGCCCTGCAGTAGCAGCTGGTTGTTAACTTCGTCGTAGGCGGCACCGGTGATGACGGTGGTCGGGATACTCGTATCCACCACGATCTGGCTGCTGCCCGCCAGGGACTCAGAACTGCTGGTGCCAGGCAGTGTCAGCGTGGCGCTGTTTCCGGCGCCATTGACCAGAGAGCCCGTAGCGGCCATCCCGGACACTTCATTGGCAAATGACAGGGAACTGGTATCACGGTAGTTCAGGTCATCAATGTTCTCACCCACCGACACCGTATGACGGAACACCAGCTCCCGGCTGCCACTGCCGGAGACATAAACGGCATTGCCGCCGTAAGGGTCGCCCTGACCGGGCTGCCGGTCATTGAGCAGCAGTAACAGCGGGTCATTGTTGCCGTCGTAATTTTGCAGTGTGACTTTTTCGCTGAACCGTACCCGAATCTCGATCTGGTCACCGTCTTTGTAACTGCCATCTGCGGTATCAGCACTGACGCTGACCACCGTCGCCCCCGTGGTCGTCACGCTCACGACTTCATCGGTCAGCGCATCAGTGGCGGAGCGGTTGCCCACCCGGTCGGCCATAAAGCCCTCGTCAAGGGTCAGGGTGACATCGCCGGCAGTGGTACTGAAACCGTTGTTATCCAGCACCTTGCTGACACCCTCGTCAATGATGATCTCCACCTGATTGTTGTTAATCACCACCGAGCTGATATCGGACTGCCCAAGGCTCACGCTGTCAACGCTGTTATCAGGCTGGGTCAGCCCAAGGGACAAGCGGCTCCAGTCAAAGCGTGCCAGGTCGTCTCCCACCAAGGTCAGGCCGGCAGATTCACCACTGCCCAGCAGAGTATCAAAACCGCTGCCACTGATAGTCAGCTTCTGGTCGTCTGCCCCTTCAGGAGCCAGTGTCACGCCAGTAATAGAGACTTCCGGAGCGGTACCGTCAACGACCAGGTCGTTCTGGTCAGCCAGCGAGTCGCTATCGCCAGCAACCGGCACGGCCAGCACGGCAGCATTGCCCGACAGATCTTTGATGGTGCCACCGTTGAGCTGGAGGGCACTGGCACTGAGTACATCCAGGTCCGATGCCTCATCCCCTGCCTGCACGGTGTACTCAAACACCAGTTCCTGAGTACCAGAACCGGCGCTGAACCGGGCTGTGGCGATATTGTTGCCGGTACCCATCAACAGTACTGGCATGCCGTTCACTTCCACGGCTTCATCGAAGCTCACCTGTAAACGGATAACGGAACCCGTTGCGTACTCCCCATCCGCCGTCAGGCTGGTGATACCTGTGATGGTCGGGGCAACGCCGTCAGGTGGCAGGATAAAGATCTCCACCCCGGCACTGTTGGCATCACTCATGGTGTTACCGGCGGCGTCCTGGAAGAACCC
>JAQFVO010000907.1 GCA_027942505.1 Endozoicomonas sp.
CTGGTCCGGTCGCTGGAGCTGGCAGTGTTGGATATTGATATCAGTGTTAACCGAGTGACCACGTTCAGACTGTTAAGCCCGCAACCGGCGGATCTGCCGCTACCACCGCCGGCCATGCTGGACAACAGTGAAAATTTTTTTGTAATGATTCCTGGCATTTACAACCATGAAACTCTGCAACCGATTATTCTCTTGACCACGCCGGTAGATAGCGGTTTTATTACCGTGGCTGGAACAAGAGCCAGTCATTTGATCACCATGAGCCAGGTGGCGGGCAATAGAGCACCGGGAAAAGGACCGCTGACTGGGGCTGAGCGCGACGCTATTCGCCAAGTTTACGGTGTTCCCGGTAAAGGGAAGCAATCATTGAGCCGGCCCAAGTCCGAAGCTCTCCCCTGGCTGAAATTCTGGATTACTTCTCCCGGCTATTCCATTGTCGGTGCTATTATCATTGGCGTGGGAATTACCCTTTTTGTTGCTTACTACCCGTTCCCGGGCAATCCCTTTGTGCTGCAGTAAGACTGGTGAGTTTGTGGCAAATGCCCCCTGAAAAGAAGGGAACCACGAAGAGCACGAAGAACACCAAGTAGAGCTTTTGTTTTCCTTCGTGCTCTTCGTGGTTCAACGCTTTTATGCTTTTTGCAACGGCCTCATTAACCGGAGGATTTGGTTTCTTCTATCGCAATTTTTGCCTCGAACAGTTCCAATAGTCTGTCCAGCAGTTTTTCCAGGCTGCGCCCGCTGACTTGATCAGGACTCTTCAGTGATAGTGCCTGTGCTCCCAGTATCGGTAGCTGGGTGCTTTCCCCGTAGGCATCAAAGGGGGCAGCATGAAAGTCCATGAACTCATCAAGCGTATCGGCATACAAAATGATCATCGCCTTTACTATGTTTCTGTCGTTTACACCGTCGGCAGACAGGGCAATACCGTGAACATACTTCATGGTACATTCTGGCAGATGATGCTTAAACGCAAGGTCACTTGTCGTGTATTTGGCATCCATCACCAATAACCCCAGCAGCTCCCCGTTGTATTTTACCTCAATGGTGATATCCGGCGATCGTCGTGCGTATTTGTGCTCTCTGGTGCGACCGACCCAGTTGTTTTTTGCTTCATCCACAGAGCGGTTTTCAGTATTGACGATCTCTCCTGCCCGGGAGTTACCAACCATCCAGAATAGTGGCTCATAGCAGAGGCTTAACTCCAGATTGTTGCTTCGGGCCTGCCATCGGGCGTGGCTGACTGACCCCTTCTGCATGCCTTTGCTAAACAACCACTGTCGGACCCGCGACAGTGAGTAATACTCGAACAGATCCGGCATTGAGTTGATGGCAAGAAAAAGCTGTTGTGAATCCCAGTCCCGCCGACTGCTCTGATACCACTGAATAATCATTCTGAACAGAATCAGGTAGTCGCGGTTGCCACGGACTTTCGTTGTAATCCTCGGTATGGCATCTTCACCTTTGCGTGCTGGTAGCCACCGGCTAAACTGGCGGCGAAGAGCTGCCAGTCGCTCCTGACACTGGCGAATAACAACAAGTTGCTGGCTGTTCACCTGATGAATCCAGTCTTTCATACAGGCGAAAAAGCTCATATAACCCTCATGGGTGTTATGCTCTGTACCGGGTGGGGCCGGGGCAAAGCTCTGCAGCAGGTTGGCAGTATATCGCCACAGATTCTCCAGGTATCCCACCAACACCTGGTTTTCATAGATATCGGTGTGCTCACACACGACGGGAGCCAACACTTCCGTGGCGTAATAGAGCCGGCCATCAACGCTCAGGTGTGCGCGCTGGTGGTCGTCCGTTTCCTCAAGCACTGACAGGTTAGTCGCCAGCCAGGCGATGCTCTGGTCACTTTGCACATCCGCTTGTGAGCCGTTCCTGAGAGCCAAGTCAGAGGTGAGTGCCCGGATGGGTCTGGCAAGTATGTGGGGTGCTACCTCTTCAAATGTGCGGATATTATCCCGTAACTGCTCCGCCAGCAGGTTTAACTGTTCACCCCGTCCGGTAGCTCTGCCCTGAAAGTGAGTAGTACTTTTGTACTCGCAGAGGTCACTCTGCGTCTCATTGAGAATGAATCTGACCATGCGTTCGGCCTGGAAAGCAGTCATCCGTCTGGCCAATACCTCAAGGGGAGCGGTGCTGAGATACTCTGCTTCCCCGGCAGTCTCAATTCTGAGAGACAAGGTCGCTACCCCGAAGTAGTTGTAAAACTGGGCTTTACGTCGGTTGCCCTCAAGGTAGGGAGGAAACAGTTCAAATTCACCGGGAAGGTTGCCACGTCCGGGGGTGAAAGGGAGTTGCTCTTCACCGATACAGAGCGACAGCGCTTCGCAGGTACGGTCAACGCGGGCAAAAAAAGCCAGCGCCTCCGTTTCCAGAACGAAAGGCAGCGGGGCTGAAGCGTTGTTAGCTGGTCCGACAACAGGTAGGGAGAAGCGCATCCCTCGCCTGTTGCCGTTTAAAATTTCAATCTCCAGCTCCATACCGGTCTCCTAGTAGAATGAATAGGTTCCGGCGTAGTCGCCGCCACTGGAGATTATGTCGTTTATCAGCATGGATGTTCTGACCAGATTATTTTGCACCGCATGGTCACGCAGCTTTTCAAGACGCCTCTGGAAGGGTTTGCCGTAGCCGTTGATCAATGGAATGGCGTGCTGGGACAGGACAAAGTCGGCAGCATCCTTGCGGTCCAGGTAACGACATGCCACCTCGTAGTAGGCGAGCATGGCATTACGCTTTCTGTGGCTGATGATAATTGGATTTCCGTACAGGGGATCACGCGCCTCCAGAATATCAAAGCAGCCAGAAAGAACCGGTGGTGCGTCTTCTACCAGCTCCGGGGGCAGGCCAAAATAGTTTTCCAGTTGCTCAAACGGTACTGCCCCATCAAGAATCAGTGAGCCAAACTCCTGCTCGGTGGGTATATGGGGTATATCCATGGATATTACAGGAACTCTGTCGCACAGTCTGGGAGATAGAGGCTCTGTCGTATGATCGTTGTTAATCGTGGCAATAAAGCGCAGGTTACCTGCCGCTGATAAAAATCGTTCATCCCCCGGCATGCCGGTATCAATGCTGCGATGACGGCACTCGACATCACACATGGCGAGAAAATCAGACCAATAGTGTTCAATAGGGCTGAGATTTGCTTCATCAAGCAGCACCAGTCTTAACACCCGTGCAGCCTGCTCTTCTTGCTGCAGGAACTGATACAAGCCGGTCTTGGCGGGCTGATAAATGCCTTTCAGACTGTTGTAAAAACCGATCAGGTCACGGCCAGAGACCCAGCCGCGGCTAACCGGAATATTGAGAAAGTGTTCGCTGACAAGGTCGTTTTCTCGCAAGTGGTAGGCCTGTGCCAGGCGGATGGCCGTTGAGGTTTTACCCGAGCCCGGTGCACCTTTGAATACGGTCAGGAAGGATTGCTGCACGGTAATCAGCAGATTGGCCATCTCCTCGAAGGAGAAAGCTCTGCCTTTTTGTTCAAATGTCTCCACCATGGACTGGATAATCTGGGCACCACTGTCCGGCGGCACCGAAACCATTTTCACCGGCGCCGGTTTTGCTTTTTTCACCTCTGTTGTATAGGTGTGCCCTTGCAGCAGGTCGAGCAGGGTTTTTATTTCGGTCAGTTCTCGGGGCAGGTCCGGGCTTTTCAACTTGGCTTCCCGGGCCTTGACCGCATCATCAAGATCCCTTTTCTGACGCTCAAGATAGCTCACTTCCCCTTTTAGCTCGTGAATAGCATTAACAATATTCCACTTGTCCAGGGCAGCCGCGGTCTGCTCCTGCAGAGTGTGCAAAGCCTGTTCTTGCGTCTTGATGTCACTTTCCAGCGTCTGCAGTACCCGGTTTCGCTCTTCCTGGACTTCCTTGATGTTTTTGGTGCGAATTTCCTCGATGGCTTTTTGCGCTCTCTCTTTTTCGCGGTTGATTGAGGACTCTATTTCCTGCTCTTTGCGTTGTTTTCGTAATTGAAGATCACTGATTTCACTCTCCAGTCGTTCTTTTTTGTCATTGAGGTCGGGCAGATAGTGACTGGCAATGCCCGGGTTATCAGACAGGTAAGCGTTCAGAAATAACTTGCCCTGCGCGCCCTGTAGATAGCTGTCGATAATCTCTTCACCGACACTGGTGCCGCTGAGGTATTTTTCAAGTATCTCCCTGAACCTGTTCGTGCGCTCTTTATTGGCGACCAGCTTCTCTTTTTTCTGGCAGTCGGCGATGACGGCTTTGATATTTTCCGCCGCTTTGCGGCTGAGCGTGGGGGCGTTTTTGCCAAATTTCCCCTTGGCAAAGTAGGTGATCAACTGCGTATCCTGAATGTAATCCAGCTCCTGCCAGTCGCCTTTCAATGCCTTGCAAAAATGGTTCAGCGACGAAATATAACCGTCGTAACTCAAACTCCGGGTCATACTGGCCGGCTTCAGGTAGACCTCTTTTTCTGTGGCGGCATAGACATCGACCTTGGCAATGAAGTGGTTCGATATGCTCAGGCCAGCGTGGCTGTAAGGGGTGCAGATCACCTCGCCATCGATAAAATCCGCAGTAAAAGGGCCAAAAATTGCCCCGCTGTGCCGGATGAAAAAGGCCCCCTTGGGAAACTCCCGGCTCAGATTAACTCGCCCCGAGCTGATATCCGGCAAATCAGCCTCAAGCACAGGAAGCATCTGGTTGACATCCATCGGTCGGGTGGCCTTAGAGGTGGACCAGTAATCGTGGTGATGGTGGGTAGTAACAGACTCATTAGTACTTTGGGGGCTGTAATTATCGAGAATAAACAGTTCCCCCTCCTGGAATTTCTGATCAATCTCCTCGTACCCCTTACTGATCCATATCCCGCCGGTGAAAAATACCTGGTGGTCGGGTTGAGAAATGGTCCCATCGATACTTTTGGCAAACACAATCCTCAGCACGCCTTTGTCGGGACTGTTCGAGGCAGAATCTTTAACGACTAATAATTCAGGTTTTTTTGTCTCGTACATTGATGTAACTCGGTTAGATGCTGCCATGGCCACAGCGAACGCCATCGCACAGTTTGCATATATGGTGGACCAGTCAGTATAAGCGTGTCAGAAGAGTGCTGCTGTGCAACCGTGGGATTTTGCCAACGATTTTATTATTAACTTTCCTGGGGGGGTAGTTGTTTCTGCTGACCTTGGTTAAAAGGGAGGGCAAAAGCATAAAAGCCTTGAACCACAAAGACACAAAGGCACAAAGGAAGCTTTTTTTGTTTGCCCACGCAGGCCCAAAAAAACTTTGTGTCTTCGTGCCGTTGTGGTTCCCTTCTTTTCAGAGTCTTTTGCGACACCCTCTAAAGGGGAGGCTGGTCTTGCTTTTAATCGGGAAGTTCTGAGGCAATAAAAAAAGCCCCATCCAGTGGATGGGGCTACTTAATTATTTGGAGCGGCTGGCACGCTTGCGCTCGTGCTCTTTCAGGAATTTCTTGCGCAGACGGATATAGTTTGGCGTGACTTCCACCAACTCATCGTCATCAATAAATTCCAGCGCCTGCTCGAGTGTGTGACGGATAGGTGGTGTCAGGATGATGTTTTCATCGCTGCCCGAAGCCCGCACGTTGGTCAGCTGCTTGGCTTTGGTGGGGTTAACCGTCAGATCATTGTCGCGGCTGTGCAGGCCTATGATCTGCCCTTCGTAAACATCCACATTCGGGTCGACAAACAGACGACCACGCTCTTGTAAACTGAAAAGGGCATAGGCCAATACCTTGCCGTTGACCATGGAGATCAGTACACCGTTATTGCGCTGACCGACATCACCCTCTTTGATATCGCCGTAGTGATCGAAGATGGAGGTCAGGATACCGCTGCCAGAGGTCAGGGTCAGGAACTGGGAACGGAAGCCGATCAATCCGCGGGCAGGCATAATAAAGTCAAGACGCACACGGCCTTTGCCATCGGGCACCATATCTTTAAGCTCAGCGCGCCGCAGGCCCATGGCTTCCATTACCGCACCCTGGTGCTGATCTTCAATATCCACCACGACATGTTCATAAGGTTCCTGACGAATGCCGTTGATCTCTTTGATCACCACCTGCGGACGGGATACCGCCAGCTCAAAACCCTCACGGCGCATGGTTTCGATCAGGACCGACAGGTGCAGCTCACCACGGCCGGATACTTTGAACTTGT
>JAQFVO010000943.1 GCA_027942505.1 Endozoicomonas sp.
TCAGACGCCTCGCGAAGCGGCCATCCAACAGCAACACACTGCAGTTAGCAACCGGCTGAGGGCTTCCAAGCGGGAGAGAAAAACAGAGATTCAGCTAAAGTCGTTGGCGGATGGTTAAATAACGGCGCTGGGCCAGACAGGTGCTTTTGCATAAACACCCGTGCCAATTTCAAGAATGTTCTCTCCTACCCGGAATCATGAACAACGACTGACGTCTACAGTGATAAGAAAGGATTTGTGCACATTGAAAGACTTGGCCCTGGTTTGCTCTTTGTGGTTTCCTTCTTTTCAGGGCCTTTTGGGCGCCCTCCATCGAGGTTGTCGCAAAAGCGCCTGAAAAGAAGGGAACCACAAAGACACGGAGACACAAAGTTTTTTTTCGAGCCTGCTCAGGCTACGCCCGGCAGACAAAAAAGGCTTCCTTGGTGTCTTTGTGGTTCAACGCTTTTTTGCTTATTGCGACAGCCTCCTGTGCTCGTGTAACAAAACCATCTCCGGAGAGCATGCAGCCGAACAACAGTTCGAAGAACGTTGGTACTGCAATTGACGATGGCGCTCCGGCAAGAAAGGTTGCAAAAAGCGAGCTTCCGAAGAATCACTCGATGATCTGAAGTGAACATGGCAGCCACCTCGAATTAAGCACATGGGGATGGTTGCCATTAGCAGATCATTCACTCATTGCCAGATGGACTATTGTGCATTGAGAACTCTAAAGTCGAGATCTGTAAGAGTACTTAACTTATGATCAACAAAATTTTTGCAGCTCAACCCACAACAATTCAACAAAAAGAAGATGGCCGGGATACTCGTGAGTTTGCAGGCACAAACAGTCATCATACGAAAGAAATCTTTCGCAATGGCGTTTGTGCAATTTCTTCTACAAACCAAGTAAACAATCCTGAAAAAACTCGAGAAAAAGTGTTGTCTGAAAACCCGCCTGAACCAGATCAATCTCTGGTTACAGCCTGGGAAGAAATTAAACGAAGTCCTCAAAATACAACAACTCTGGAAGTTCTTCCACACAGACTCCACAAGGAAACCGGAAGAAAACATAGAGTTCCCGCCATTCCCAGATACGATGCTCTGCAACAAGAAGCTGATCGCTTGACACCAAAAGACAATCAATGGCTCACGTTCCTTCGGGATTTTTTCAAGCAGACACCAATTTCAGCATCATCTATAAATAAAATCCTCTCCTTACAAAAGAAAGCGCAAGAAGTTGAGGAAATTGTTTTCCTGATAGAACATTACTCATACAATGATGGTTATGGAAATTTAAACTTGTTCATAGAATTTTTAAGGAATTTTATCAGGCTTTCTCCCGGTACTTTACATCTGGTTCGCTTTTCTGGCTGCAAAAAAACTCTCCGCAAAAAGTTGCCAAATCTGCTTTCCGGCTTGCCTGACCATGCTATGGATGATTTGATCATTCATGGCAATAAGAAACGCAGATTATCATCACCGGGAACCAATACAATATTTGGTATTCCGTACATAATACAGTCCATAATTCCAGACAAACATATCTCCACAAATATATTGCAAATTTACACCGTCTGGGACAGGGATTCTTTTAATGTATCGAATAAATCTCCGTTATTTCAAATTACAAATTATAGATTTTTTCCTCATTCTGTAAATGATGGTGCCGTGCACAATAAGGAAAATCATCTGCCCATTTATCCTTACGAGGTAAGTAGAAACACATCAACAATAGAGTTAATAAGAATGGAGGTGGCTAACAGCTTGCAAGCAATGAAGAATCGAGAAAAATTCGATTATGATACGGAAAAGTTAACTCAATTTTTTACAGAATTATTGCAGTCGGCCAAAGAAAATAAAATATATTTAGCCCTTCTTTATCATGCTAATGGAATGGAGGAGCATGAGTATTACAACTACACAATCGCCGCTAAAGAGGTTTTCAGTGACAGGCCTATCATTCTTATTGCTCCAGTTAATGAGAAAAGATACATGTCTGAAAAGGGACGGGCAGAACTCATTGATACCGGCAAGGTGCATTTTTCTGCTAATTACTCCTTCGATTTTACAACTGAGAAATCTTATAAAGACACTGTTGCCGTATTTGAATTTAATTTTTTACCGAAACGATTGTTTGAGCTGGTTTGTTACTTTTCCAATATCCCCATTTATGCACCGGGAGCAAGTACCGCGAATATCGCGCAGTGCTTTAATAAACCGTATTTGGGAAGTTACGGCCATCAAATGCCAACAATAAGCAACCGGGAAGTGTCAGGCCGTTGGGAAGTCGTAAATGATGCACTTTATTTTAATTCGCTGCGCATGCAAAAGGCTAAATCGGCTCTTTTAACAATGAGCAAAAAGCAAATTATGTTATCTCACAGCGATAACCTTGAGTGTCGGAGAAAACCTGAAAATGCCCATTTAAAACTGCAAGAAATACACGACGCAATCACTGCCCCTATCCTGAATTACCGAGGGCTGGCTTCGACTTTACTGCCACATTTTTTTAATGGCACAGACGCCTCAAAAATCTGCAAATATCACAGTATCTCAATTGATGATCGGAAAAGTTACTTTACACGGCTATTAGATGAGAGCAGATTGCCCGACTTTTGCCAATACGTCTGTGATCAATCAAATAAGATAATGCTCGATTATATGTCACAAGCGACTAAGCCGGGAGGCACTTTTTATGAACTGGCCAGGGAATTGCAACAAAAGGCCTTGCATCCTGACAATAACATGATGTTAGAAGTATTAGAAAGAAAACTTCCGAATCACTAAAATCCGTCTAAGTCACCGGCATCCGCGAGTTCGTAACTAAGAAGCAGAAAAAGGATATCCACTTTTTTGGTTAATGGGGTCCTTTTTTCTGTTTTTTCTGTCCAGTCAATGGGTGTCCTTTTTTCCTATTGCGGGTCTGGCAATACTCCGCTCACTAAGGAGTTGTCCTTAAATAATTTCCACATTTCAGGGCAGTTCCTAAGAGGATCACCAGTGAACTTTTTGAAATAAAAATGTCCAAAATTATTTGAACCTGTGATTACTCAGGTGCTGACTCAAGTCTTGTCGGGCTTGGCATAAGGACTGGCAAAGCAGTGACTAACTGCCTTGGACATCATGATAGAAATTACGTCGAACAAAAAAAACTATTCTATTCTCGCAAGCTCTGGCAGTGACTGTACCAGTACACCTGCTACGCCCATTAAACGAAGTGCAACACAACACGCTGAAACGCCGGTTTACCCGGTGAGCCGGCAGACTACAGACCGTCGTGATGGTCTTCCGCTGGCGAAACGACAATGCTTCGGGCTGGATCAAGCCAATAATCCTGACACTTC
>JAQFVO010000977.1 GCA_027942505.1 Endozoicomonas sp.
CAGCAGACACCTGAGCCACAAGACGGTGATGGTTTGTGGCAGGTAGTAACCCGGCGCAAGTCAACACCGGAGCGGCGATACGCTTCGGTTGGCAAGCGCGATGCACGGGTAAAGGGCGTTGCCCCGGCAAAGCGCGCAGCAGCGAGCCATTCGCCCGAGAACAGGTCAGCTGGCAACCGGGCGATCGGACAAAATCAGCGTCAGCAGGGGAGCGATCTGGGACCACTGCTGTCCAGTACGCCCAGTTTATACTGGCCACTGTGCATCAAGAGCTTTGCGCGACTCGGAGAAGCTGATTGGAATTTCTTTGACATCGCTTTAATGAAATGGCGTGATTACCTGAAAATTGAACTCACCAAAAATGATTTTCGCCACTTTCATCGCATAATGACAGGCGGGCCCCGGGCTGTCAGGCAGGCTGACGATACTGTTTTTCTCGTTGCTCCGTTCAAAGTGTTGCTGTCAGAGCAGGAACTGTTGGCGGATGCCGTCTTTCTGTCGCTGATGTTTGAGTGCGCAGCACCGGGTTTTTTGCCAATGCTGGGCGGGTATGGTGGTCGTTTTGTCACTGCTCTTGGGCGGATAAACCGAAAACATGGCGAGCTGTTCACCGCCATAACAGACCTTCTTGTCCAGATTTGCCAGGAGAATGAGCGCTGGCTGGACAGGCTGGGCTGGCAGAACCTGCAAAGGCGCCACCGATGCAATCTGTTTTTGTCCATGGTCGCCTTGTTCAAACAGCGTAACAAGATTGATCTGATCTGCAATCTGCACAAGCACGTCAACGGGTCGTGGTTGGAAGCACATTATTACAGGACGGTGCGAAAGTTATGGCACGACACCGCGCACTGCGATGGCCTCCTGCGTGACCTCAAGGCAAGCATTAGTGCCATGTTATGCTGGCTGGAAGATCAGTTTTCGGTGGCGGAGGAGAGAGAGCGCTACCAGCTGATTAACAAATATGCACACATTGTCGAGAAGTTCATTGAGGTCACGGGCAGTCTCCACCTGCAACCGAACAGTGTACTGCACAGCATGTGGACAGTCGTCGCCCAGTTTTCAGTCCGCTTTCGCTTGCGTCTGAGCAACCTGGAGGTTGATCGAACCATTGCTCTGCTCAGTGGTATTTTGCATGAAATTCAACATTGGCGTTCCCTGGATGGAATGGCCTTTGAATTACGCCTGAGTGTGCTCTGGGTGACGCTGAAGAAGTGTGACGATCTATCGCTTGTACGGGACTGTAAGCGGTTCTCCCAAGCCTGGAGTCAACACGAGAGCACTCTGAACTCCCTGTTGGCTGAGTGTAATCAGTTTATGGGCCACTACCAGCCCATAAGCGCTGATGTCAGTCAATCCCTCTATGCCCAGCGCAAGCAGCATGCACGGATGGATCTGACGCTCAGAGAGTCAGCATTCTATCGTTTGCGTTGTGAAATCGGTAAAACGAACCGGCAACGGATTGAGGAAAATCTGCAGCGGTGCCGCACACTTTATGACCAGGAGTGGTCCTTGAGTCCCTCACATTTTGAGCAGGGTGCCATTGAGCTGGCCAAGTGGTGCTTTCTGGCCAGACAGTATGATCAGGCTGTCAGTGCTCTGGTGGGTGTCTGTTGCAATAGTTTCACCCCGAGCTGGAAAAAGGCCAACCTTCTTGCTCGCTACGATGTGTACCAGGAGGCGGTCGACGAGTTCCACCATACCAAGTCGCTGATCACAGATTCGGGGCAGGCTTATCAGGACAAACGGGATAAGGTCGATAATCGGATTGCCATGACGTATTCACGGTGGTACCAGGCAGAGGGCAATACCGAGCACCTGATCAGTGCTTTCCGGCTGTCCATTGATGTGCTCGGGCGTTGCGATGTCGAGAATCGCAGTTGCTTTGAGGGGGTGCTCGCTTACATCGTCAATGCCATGAAAAACAGCGGCCTGAGGTTTGAGGACTTCGTTGAGCAGACGCTGGTACTCGGCTACCTGGTCAAAGATGGTTATGGCATCAAAAGCTGGCATCACTTTGTCAACCTGCTCCACGTTCGTCACAAAGTTGGTCTGACCGATGTCGACACTGTCGACAAAGTGGCCAGTGAGATCAGCGGGAAGCATAAGTTCTTTCTGGACTTGGGCAAAAAGTCCTAACATCTGGCATAGATCGTGAGTCAGGGCAGGGAACTAACACAGTTCAGTCATCCAATGGCAAGTGATAGCCAGCCTTCGAGGTTGTCGCAAAAGCCCCTGAAAAGAAGGGAACCACGAAGAACACGAAGGCCACAAAGGAAAAGAAAAGCTCTTCTTGGTGCCTTTGTGGTGCAAGGCTTTTAAGCTTTTTGCGACGCCCTCCTTCAGGGGATGACGGTCAACAAGAACTCTGAAGTCGATCGACAGTGACAGCTGGAACTAAATTTTCTGAAGGTTGTCCAGCTACCCATGAATACGTCACCTTGCACTGTCCATCAGTCCAGTTTTTCTGCTGCAAACTCTACCGGTTCATCTGACGAAGAGAGTTCCGTAAGGCCAGTAACTCCTACCATAAGCAGGTCCGCTGACGTTGTGGATTCAGGTGCTGGTCAGTCAGTATTAACAAGAAACGTGCAGAGGGTGATGGAGGCTTTCGGCGGCCAATTATCTCAACATGGCAACATCGAAAATCCCATTCACCCCGATCAAAACGGCAGACTGACACCCACCCACCAGCAC
>JAQFVO010000983.1 GCA_027942505.1 Endozoicomonas sp.
GCTGGCAGGAGCAGTTGCCGAGAGTGCCTGAACAAGGAGTCAGAAATATATGATTTCATATGGTTAGCTACTTAATGCCAGACAAAAGCTAATTGGCTTTGGTGTGATTATTCCTGGGTAGACTTTTAGGAATTAAAGGACACGGATCGGTAGTCCAAAATATCTACCTGCCGTCGTACTCGCGATGACTGGGATTCACTTGTCTCGGCCAATTCCAGTCTTCGAATCTGTGGCAAAAAGCATAAAAGCCTTGGACCACATCGACACGGAGACACAAAGTTTTTTCCGGGCCTGCTCAGGCTACGCCCGGCAGATAAAAAAGGCTTCCTTGGTGTCTTTGTGGTTCAACGCTTTTTTGCTTTTTGCGACAGCCTCGCAGGCGTGAATCCACTGCAAGTCATGGATCTCTGCCTTTGACGGTCAGGGGGTGTGTTGACCATTTGCGACAACTCTGTACCGGCAAAAACAATGGTGAACTTTTTATTAAGACTTTTGTCCAAGAATAATATCTAACAACTTGTTTTATGGGTATTTGAATGGAATCTCTGGAAGGTTGCACAGGTATTGGTACCAATCGCTCATTACCAGCCACTTGTTTCGACGAACCCCTGTGGCGTGGTATGCCCGTTTGTACTGTCGATTGTCCTGGTAATCATCGTTCACACTGTCCGGATTATCAGGCAGCCAGCAGCCTGTTCGATCGTTCAGCCCGGTTGCCTCTCAACAACGCCTGCATCGATTATATTAAGCTTCAGGTTGGTGATAGATGGCTTCGTTTAGCTAATAAGCTCGGTTTCAGTGCAGCTGAAACTGCTCAACTGGCAAAAAAATATCTCGGCAAAAACAGGGCGAAGCATTTAGCGAGCAAGAAAAAAGTGCCCGGATTTGTTTTTTTACTCGAGGACCTGGTTCGAAGGGCGCTTACCGCAAAAGGCGTTACTGCTGAAGAGATGTTGGCAGCTCTTGAAGGCAGTGATGGGATTTATGCCAATGTTGGGGTCTTCAGGCGTATTAATAATCAGACTTTGCCGCCAGTTGAACTCTCTTTCAGACAAAGTGGGCGGTTTGAGTCTTACATCTTCCTCATATGGATCAAAAAAGACATGCAGTCGCCGGCACTGCCCAATACGGTTGGTTGTCCGATCAGACAGCGCTGTTACGACTGGGCTAATCATAATCCGGATAAACTGGTGGTGTTATGGTACAGCTCGTCAATGCTTGATGTTTCCGGTGATGATCACGAGCAGCTGTTGCAATTTCAAAAAAGGAGTTTTTCAGAGGGGATTACCAATCTGCTCCTTCTGGATATTGATGAGATTCAATGGCAAGGTGAAAAACGGTTCATGTATCCATTCAACAAATGGCAGGAACCGATCTGTGATCTCTTGAAGATTAATGATAAAAATAGATTTAAAGATGTCATTGATCGTCTGAGACCTATTCTGTTGTCCAGGGGCAGTACATATATAAAATCAGCCATGAAAATCCCCTGTTTTCCTCAAGAAGATATTCCAGAGCGTGGTGCCTATTTTGATGTGGATTATCTTCCTGTTCCATATAAAACCTTTTGTGATCCAGACAAACGCAAACCGCTGTGCCGGGATTGTACGTTTGATTCTTTTGAATTTGAGCAAGGGGCATTAAGAATCACCAGCCTGATTATAAACAGCTTTCTGGCTGTTTCTGAAGAGGGGCATGAGGCTATTATGAATTATCCGGTTGGATTGGCCTCTGATGGGGTGAAGGGTTACACAATTCACCGTCCTCATCAGGTTGCCAGCACAAAAATGTTCAGAATGAGTGATTGTCACTACGCCGACGATGGCACCAAGATTCGTTGGCACAGAGAGGCGACCTGGGGTGATGGGTATCTTGACAGATCTGCCAGCTGCCCGTTGTCACCCGCTGTCCCTCCGGTTCCTGAATACCTGGCAGAATTCAGAAAAACACCCGATGGCATGGCTGACCCTATGATTAAATTCTGAACTGGCACCTCAAAACCCTGCGGACGGCTTTGGGATCAGGTGTTTTTGCGGATTTGTCGGCGACGGCGAATCAGTTAAAATCCCCACCAATTGTTGGCTA
>JAQFVO010000993.1 GCA_027942505.1 Endozoicomonas sp.
CAGGCCATGCGTAGCTCTGTTCGTCCGTGCCCAGTTTGCCTTGTTTGGCTGCCTGCTCGCGCATAGCGTCCAGCATCTTTTTCTTGGTCGTCGGGTTTCGCCCGATCGTGTGACCAAGAATGTTATACTGGTTCGACGTTTTTTCCAGTGCTTCCGCGAGACAGATCAGCGTTTGTATAGCCGTTGTAATACATGTGCCGAACATCGAGTAACTGAGATCAAGCAAGAACGTGACCGCTGTGTCGTGAACAGGCGCTTCTTGTTTGCGCCGGTAAACTTTCTCCTGTCGGTTAAACGCCGAAACCAGCCGCCGAGAATCCAGTCGTCCATAGTGCTGACCGCCGTCCCATTGAATGTTCCGGTCGCTCTGTAAAGCCCGTTCGAGCTTGCGCCGGATAACATTGAGCTTTCCGGCGCTGCTTTCCAGTAACTCTTTATATTTTTCGTGGCCTTCAATGTGGTTCAGACAACAGCCAATCTCGCCTTTCTTGGTTTTGCGGGTGTACCAGCCGTCGAACCGTGTTGTGTAGCTGCGGAACTGGTTGCCATAGCGCCCCGAGAGCTTGCCTGCCAGCGTTTTCTTGAGTGCCTGACCCACGTCGACACGTTTACCTGGCCGTGCAAGTGGATCGTCGCCACCGTTGCCGATACCGCCCTGTCCTGTCGACTGTCCTTGACCGTTGGCGTTCTGGTTAGTCTGGCCTGTGCCTTGGTTGTCGGGATCGCCTTGGTCGGAGTCTGAGTCGGTATCTGATCCTTTGGGATCGCTAGTACTCCCGCTCTGACTCGGGCTACCGCCCTCGCCATCGCTTGAGTCAGAGCTGTCGGAGCCGTCAGAGCTGTCGGAGCCGTCAGAGTCAGAGCCGTCAGAGCCGTCAGAGCCGTCAGAGTCACCTGAGTCAGAGCCGTCAGGCTGAGTCTGCCCGTCTGGCTGCTGAGTCTGGCTGTCTGGCTGTGGTGGCTGCTGCTGCCCGTTTACATCAGCACGTATCCAGTCGGCCACATCGTCGGCAAGAGAGAGCACCTGTCGAGTGTTGTCGAGCGTGGCCAATCGCTTGGCAAAGACACTGCACTGTTTCATGCGTTGTTCGCCCATTAACATTTGGAACACGCCGATGGACTTGGTGAAATTGTCCGTGTCGTAGCCCCAGCACTCGTGGCGACCAAGGATCGAGAGGGCACCGCCGACGAAGAAATACCATTTGTCGGAGGTTTGTTCGAGAGAGTGCAGATCGTAAGCTGTCTGGCCATGATCGTCGATCCAGCTTTGCGCTACTGAGTCTGCCGTGGCCGTGAGATTAGCAAGAGCACCAGAATAGTCTTGTATAACTTTTGCTTCCATGCGCGGGTCTTCCATGCCGTTGGCGATACCGAGTTTTAACGATTCGTTGTTCGCTCGACACTGGCGGCCATAATCAAAAAACGCCGGTAAATCCGTGTGGCGTTTATGGCCGCACTCGTGATCAACGTAGCCTCGGGAGACCAGTATTTCTTGGGGCGAGAGCAAAGCGTTAGCGTCGATGGTCGGATAGATAATATTGCCCTGTTCGTCGACACCGGCTGTATCGCCTTCGACGATGACCGATATGTCATGTTGACGGCCAAAAATCCGAGACACGTTGGTGACTTCGTGCATGTACTCAGAGCCGAGCATGGACTTGGGTGTGAATTTTTTCATGTGAATGATTTCCTTGAAAAAAAGGCCACTGACGTGGCCAAGGTGGTTGGGTTAACTCTTGAGGTCAAAGACGCGGTTGACGATACCTTCGAGAACGATGCGGTCTTCGGCGTTGCTGCGGTTGAGCAAGGTTTCGTCAATGGCTTGCTTGAGAGCGGATGCTGGGTTGCTGAACAGCGGATAGTACCGAAGATACTTGTCAGCCAGAGCTAACATGCCTCGCGGCGAGAGCGGCTGAAGAATCGTCGCGTTGACGAAACCTTCGCGGTGCTCTTGTGCATAGTTCAGCATTTGTTCAATGATCAGCGGTTCAAGCTGCGGGGAGTTGTTCTCGATAAGCTGCTTTTCGTCCGACTGGGCCATGTACGGCACTGTGATCCAAGTCGTAAACCGGTCGAGAAATGCCTGCGACTGCACTTTTGCGCCACGATACAGGCCGCTATCGTCGCCCTGGCCGAGCGTGTTAGCTGTGGCTATAATTCGGCTCCACTGTGTCGCACGAACCACCCGACCGCCGTCTTCGGTAATAGTAACTTCGTTTTCGTTGAGAGCCGTTTGCAAGGTATAAGCAATGTCGTCCCGCACGAAATCTATCTCGTCGCACAGTAAAATACACGGCTGAGAGAAAGCACGGGGTAATACGCCGTCGATGAACTTGGAGATGGTCTTGCCGTTCTGGTCAGTGGTGAGCGAGTCGCGGCCAATCAAGTCCATGCGGGAAATCTCGCCGTCGAGCGAGATCGTGAGTACCGGCCAGTTGAGCTGTGCGGCGACTTGTTTGACCAGTGTCGACTTTCCTGTGCCAGTGTGGCCGGACAGCCACGCTTTTTTGTTGTCGACAAGGGATAAAAGCACGGGAACCAGTAAATCGTTGCGGAAAACGTAACTGTCGTCGACAAAGGGCACGTCAGGATGAGGGCTTTCCCAGTCGAACACTGGTATTTCGAAATCCAGTGCTTTGACTTTACGAGAATTTGGACGAAACACGTCGTTGGCATTGCGCCAGGTGACGCCGGTTAAATTCGGCAGACCTGCTGGCATGTTAATAGGGGCGCTGACTGACTTGGGCTGGCGCTTGAGCTTGTCTTCGAGAATCTTGACCTGTTTTTGGGCCTGTAAACCACCGTTAATGGCAGATTCTATGCGTTCTACCGAGACTTCGTTGTTCGTGACTTGTTTTAACACAGAGTCGATAAGGTCACGGTCTTTTTTCTCGGTCGAGATAGTCCATGTGTCGGGCATCGGTGTTGAGTCCTTTGACGGTTGTGGTTGTGGTTGTGGGTTTTGCTGAGGTTGCGGTTGCTGGTCGGAGGGGAGTGCAAACTGGTGTAAGAAGTTCCACACAGCATCGGTGGCATCCCAGCTTTTGTGACGTCCGAACTCGTAAGCCTTGACCCCCGAGCTAGTGTTGTTCAGTGAATAACCGTGCTCTTCTGGATACTGGATCGCTTGCACAAATTCGCGCACTAGAGTGTCGATGTCGATGTCGATGTCAAAGCTGATTATGTGGATCATGTACGCCTGGACTTTCGGCGAGCAACGATCGCGGTACTCGGACCACGTAGGGCGCAAGTTGTATTGGTCTGGCCCCTCGCCGACGAACGGGGAGTTCTTGCCGACTTGTTTCCAGTTGATATTCTTGAGGTGAGGGCCGACCGCTGTGCTGTGCAGCTTGCGAATTTCGGCGCGGCGTTGCTTGCCGTCGGGGTTTTGAACGGCTCTGGCCAGATCAGTTAGTGTTATTTTTGACACTTTATACTCCAAAAAAGTGCTTAGTTTGTTGTTATCGACACAATTAGACTAGCAAAACTAGATCAGAATGATCTGTCTTGCAAATTGAATTGTGCCGGGAGAGTGATCAGCAGGGTTGCCGATCTATGGGGAATTTCCCTAATAGTGAGGGCGTGTTGGGGTTAGATTGGGCCGTTGGCCTCGCCGTAAGCACCGAGAGGGAGTTGCCAGTCGTCGAGCGTTATGGGCTGAGAATATTGTTCGTCGAGTGCGACGTTGATTTCTTCTGCGCTGCATGGATACGGTGTACCCAAGTCGGCCAGTTCTCGAACGGACTTTTTGGCGTCGATGGTGTGTCGGAATTTATCTTCCCAGTCGGCAATAACGTTGAACCTGTGCGGGTCGATTACCCTGAGAGTGGCCCACTGGTCTTTGCTGGCAAAGATACAGAAAGCACACGAGCAACGACCAAAGCCCAAGTGATAAGCAGGGTGCGGGTTGATACCGTGACTTTCGATCCGGCCCCATATGTCGGACTCTGACCAGTGCAGTACTGGTCTCATGTGGTCGACGTATCGGCGGCGGGTTTTGCTGTTGCGGTTGTCAGTGCGATGGGGTTCAAGGTATGCGTACCTGGCTCGTGCTGCGGATTCCTCGGCACGTTCGCCAGTGATCACAAGGGTATCACCGAACAAAAACCGGTCGTCGTTGGTTATGAGTCTGGCCCCAACGTCGATCTTCAGGTAAGCACTACACCAGCGTCGAGATAAGTCGGCGGTTTTCTGCGGGAATTTCATGCGAGTACCGAGCTTGCCACGAGTGCCGCCCTTGAGCTGGAGTTGGCCGTTACCGTCGTAGAAATAGATGGGTGACGTGCGCTGGTTTTCGCGGGTCATTTCGGCCTCGAAACCGCCTGCTTTCCACGAAAAACGCAAGGGAATACCAAAGTGGTCAGCAACGGCCTGACAGTATGACTCGGTGCAGGGCCAGTCCATAAGCGTCGAGCCTTCACGTCCGTCGACAAGGTGGTGGTGGAGTTCGATCTTGTCTGGCGAGACTCGTTGATCGAGTAGCCAGAGTAGACAGGCGAGCGAGTCCTTGCCGCCCGAGAACATGACCAGATAACGGTCGTAGTCGTGGAGATTGACAGACGCAAGCGCGTCCGTCGCTATGATGGAAGTCATAACGGGAGTCCTGTTTTGTTGTTGTTTTTGGGGAGGTGGGGCGACGAGCGCCCCGAGTGTCAGAGAATGGTGATGGTGATTTTTTCGCGGGCGTCGTCGTCAGCCTCGCTGGAAATCTCGTTGAGACCGTCAATGATCGCTTGAGGCATTTGCATCCTGATGACGGTCCCTTCGGCCACCTTGCTTAACCAGTTTTTCATACTGCCGCCGCTGGTGACAAAGCCGTCGATCAGGTAAACACCATCGCCTAGTTCTGCACCGGAGTCGCGCCCAGTTGCTTTTGCGATGGTGTATCCACCGAGCGATGCTGGTTCGGCATAGCCTACCAGACCGTTGGGGAACGTGATTTCCACGTCGCGCAGGCTGTCATTGTAGAAAGCGTCCAGTTCTTCCACTTTGTCAGCCACGAGTTTCGAGAAAACCCACGTTTTCTCGTCACTGTCCCAGCGACCGCCGAGATTACGGCATTGTTCGACAAGTTGCGCGTTGTAGCAGTGATGGCAGAGTGTCGTGATACCTGCTGTTTTCACTTCTTCAGCGTCGTGAGTAA
>JAQFVO010000728.1 GCA_027942505.1 Endozoicomonas sp.
GTTTTTCCTTTACTTCAAGTTTCTACTTCTTCCTTATCTGTCTGCGTTCTCTTGGGGTTTCCTGCAATCCGCATTAATTCTGTATTAGTAATATTAGAGGGAGTCTTACGGAGTTAAATATTACGAAATGATTCATTAAGTATTTTTGTCAGGCACGTCGTGATATCCAGCCACAGTCAAATAGTTCCCACTTGACAAACCAGCCTTTCTATTAACAACCGTCAACAGTCTTCAGAAAGAAAACCGGTCTAGTGTTTTTCACTCGTAAATACAATATTCGTCGTTAAATTTTGGACAACCGACCAATCTCATTCATTACATGACCAGTCTCTGGGCAACGGCTACTGGCACAATTATTGTTGAGTCGAGGTATGGCTGCTGAAACGGGGTTGCTGTCAGGCATCTCGTGTAAAACTTCATGGACTGTCTGCACAAGACGGATTGGGTTGCGTTGCCAAATGTGCGATTGACTTTTTTTGATCAACTCAGGATTCAAAGCATGAACACTATTCAATCAAGTTCGCCTCTCTCAGTTTTCGATAGCCACAAACCCGCCATCAATCATCAGTCCGCTGCTGTTTATTGTGGGCGGTCAATTAATAAGGCCGGTCTGGATGGGCCCAACGGACAATCAACCTTAAAACAGGCCTCTGATAACCACCTGTCCGGACATGAAGGTATCCAGACAAATCAGCGAATCACCATTGCCGAAACAGGGCAAGCCGTTGATATCAACACAGCATGGGATAGTGTTGAGCATTATCTCAGTGATGTAATCAGAGTTTCACCAGAACATCTGGAAAAAGCACAACAGTACCTGGGCACATTAACCAGTGAACCATTCCAGTATTACGAGGACATGGTCGATCGTTTGGTTTCATTATTGAATGAGCAGGCGGGCACTGACTATCCGTTAATGGATGAGGCCAGTAAAAAGCATGATGATCGCACCAACAATGGCTCAGGCGTGCTTTGGAAACTTGGTAAATGGATGGTGATGGCCCTGGCAGCACAAACAGTGATATCAAGACTCCCGCAGGCCTCGGCAACACCAATTCATGGCCGGGAATCACTGACCGGGATTGATAATAAACCGATCACATTTGATTTTCTGGCCAGTTCCGGCAACCAGATTATCTACTCCGATTTGCAACTGACCGACAGGTGTGAAGTCGATGATCCACAAAAACTTGAGCCGGATGAGGGGCTTACCGTTCAGCCCGGTGTGGAACTTTGCCTGCATGATGGTAATAACTACGATGATTTGAGTTACTACCTGGTGTATAACGCCCCCTTTTTCCATGACAGCATTGCCATTACCACAGGTCATGGCCGTGGCGATTTGAGCCTGTATGTACAAGAAGATGGTGTTTTTGATGTTAACGGTGAACCCACATCAAACCGGCCTGGCAATCATGAGTGCGTTGTCGTAGACAATACTGAGTATGAGACCACCGTGATGGCGGTCAGAGGAAATCGGCAGGGGGCTGCAATGGTCGTAGATTATGATACCAATGCCTGTCGCCTGCCTCTTCGCACTGGTTTTGCTGATGCCGTAGACAGTCGCACTAAGGGATATCCATTAATGTCAGCCCATCTGCAAGTCTATGTCGTGAATTTTGCCGATGAAGCGTCAAAACGGCCTGAACTTGAGGCTAATCTCAATGCGACTGCGGAATATTTCAAGCGCCAGTCATACGGTCAGTTTGATGTCTCCTGGGAAGCCGTGAATGTTCATCTCCCGGAATCGGCTGAAACCTACACCAAAGCCAACCTGCCACAATGGCAGGCCCGGTCTATGGACATACTGCAAGAGTCAGGAATCGACCCACAGAAGCCCAGTGGTAATACGCTGGCTTGTCTGCTGTGTCCGCAAATCAGTGACCATTCGCCAACAGGTTACCGTTCTGTCATGACGCTCTACGGCAAGGAAAGCCCGGGTATACTGGCGCATTTTATGGGACACGCCATGGGATTACCTCATGCCCAGGCTATTGAAGGCGGTTCCAAAGTGATTGACCAGAGCCGTTTTTCGGTCAAAGAGTACGGCAATGTATTCAGCTTAATGGGGGCCGGGTGGCCACGCAAAACCACCGGAGAAATGAACTTACTATACAAAAGTTTTTTCGGCTGGATCGACCCTGACGTGGATGTGCCCAAGGTCAATACTTCCGGAAGGCACCGTATTTATGCCTTTGATCAGGGCGAAAAGCCTGACGGCCCCATGGGTATCCGTCTTCAGGCTGGCGATACTGAATTCGATTACTGGATTGAGTATCGAACCACAGGCCCCTATGCAGAACATACCCGACAAGGGGTTTTAATTAACCTGCAAAGCCCGCGTGAGGGCGATGAGGATGAGTACCTCTGGGACCACGCAGCTTATATGCTCGATATGACACCCAATTCAAAAAGCACCAACTACCCAAGCTGGTGGGGTGATGACTTTGCCGATGCAGCACTGACCCTTGGCAAGACCTACGAGGACGTGATGGGTGGTTTTAAAATCAGACCTCACAGCGTGGGTGGCACGCCCGGCACTTCCGGTGCCTACATTGATGTTGATGTGGTGACCCGCGAAGACGGTCTGGTATTTCCTGACGAAGATGAAAGTCAGCAGGACAGCGAATAGTACCCTTGAGAGTGTGAAACTAAGCGATGGGGTCTGCTGAACCAACAGCGCCCCTGGCAACGCAGCAAGTGAAATTGAGTTACGCTTACAGCAGACATTCATCATCCATTCTTTGATTTCCTTAACCAAAAAGAGCAAAAAAACAGGAAAATTTTTTCTCTTGAGAGAGCGTCAGCTGTATAAGATACCACCGCCATTCCCGCGAAAGAGGCTGTCGTAAAAAGCATAAACGCCTTGCAACACAAAGGAATAAAGGAAGCCTTTTTATGTTCGCCCGGCTTTGCTAAGGCAAGTCCAGGAAGAACCTTGTGTCTTTGTGCCTACTTGACTCCCTTATTTTCAGGGCCTTTTGCGACCTCCCCAAAGGAGGTTGTTGCAAAAGGTCACCAGACGGATTGGCTTGCATTACCAAATGCGTGCTTGAATTTTTTGATCAACTCAGGATTTAGTAGCATGAATACCATTCAATCAAGTTCCCCTTTCTCGGTTTTCGATAGCCTCAAACCCTCTTTCAAACAGCAATCCGCTGCTGTTTATTGTGGGCGGACAATTAATAAGGTCAATCTGGATGCCACCTGCGGACCCAACGGACAATCAAACACAAAGTTGGCCTTTGAAAAAGACTTGTCCGGACATGAAGGCATTCAGGCAAATCAACGAATCAGTATTACCGATACAGGGCATGCAATTGATATCGAGGCAGCATGGGATAGTGTCGAGTATTATCTGCGTGATGTGATCAAAGTGTCACCGGAACACTTG
>JAQFVO010001026.1 GCA_027942505.1 Endozoicomonas sp.
ATCAGGTAGGGCAGCCTGAGCGGGTGCAATTCATGGTAACAGACTCGTTCGCACAACTTCATAAACCGGCCGCAGACGTTCCGTGCCGAGCAGGCTCATCACATCAAGCACTCCAGCCTGTTGCGCTGGCAGTATTCTGGACTTGTTGAGAAACACATCAGATCTGGGCAGCAAACCAGTTTTTGTGATGTGAATGGAACCAATTTACTACTTGATACATCCAACACCGGTACCGTTTTAATTGATGTATTGAGGTGCCAATCATGAGTAATCCACTGAATCCGATTTCACCCACTGTCACCATGCCTGTGACACCTTCGCAATCAACGCAGTCTCCAGCAGTAGCCAACGCATTTCACCGGACCATCTCGTCAGTACCTCCGTCCTACTCAGAAAGCATGGCTGCCAGCAAACCGGGAGATCATAGTACTGACTCCCCGCTCCCTCCCCCCTATATCCCGGTAGACTGCTCCTCTGTGCTCAAAGAGCTGCCCACTGACGTTGATGAAGTCAGCTATGACCACTGCCTTGATGTCCTGACGAATGCTTACGGGTTTGATGTTGCAGAACTGGCGCAAAAAATACGCGGCTATTATGTGTGTGGATTGCACGTGCCCATGAAAGTAGTTGTGCCTAGACTATTGCGCTCGACTGGGGAAAACCCAGTTCTCGTGCAATTGGCACAGCGTCTGTCCACTGTTTTCGAGAACAGCTGGAGGGACATTCGCTTCGGGAAAGAGGCAAACAAAATGGCATTTATTATTTGCCTGTATTTCCTGGAGCAAAGAGCATTGGTTCTGTCCTCTGCCTCAGAAAATAAAGCGACTGGTGAGCCTGGTGCCAGCCTTGCCCCTAATCAGGCGGCCCTGGTCAGAAAGGAATTCTTCCAGCTTTTCGATCAGCTTACTAAGTCTGACAAGGTTGGGTTGGGGGCCTTGCAGGAAAATATTGCCGAATATCTTGCCGATGATGAAAGGGCCGCACTGCGTGAAGACTTGAAAGCCGAAGTCCCCATGTCCCAAGACCTGAAACTGTCTCAATTGCGCTATGAGCAAATACCGGGAACTACGGTCTGC
>JAQFVO010001082.1 GCA_027942505.1 Endozoicomonas sp.
GCTCAGAACTCGCCGGAAGACGGCATTTCATGCGCCACTGACCTTTAACCAAACCATAGATTCTGGCATCTTTATCATAGGTTGTTACGGCTATATGAGTACTGTATGGGCTGAACTGGGCATATAAAATGCCATGGCTGATTTCAATCTGCGTTTTTTGTTGCCACTGCCCATCTACCTGTTGAAAAATTCTTACGGTGTGGTCAACGCAACCGGTCATAGCATGAACACTATCAGGGCTGAATGAAAAGAGGGTCATCCGTTTAGAACCATAGTTTATCGTTGTGTTTACCTGCCACGCTCCATTCACACAACTTAAAAAAGTGATTAAACTCTCCCTCGAGTACGAGCAGAGCATCACATGATGACAGTCCTGGCTGAAACTGGCACTGGTTATATCGTTCTTCAGGGATAGTGTCTCTGGTTCCTGCCATTGCCCGGCAATGTGATGATGAATTTTTACCCTACCGTGCCCGAAGGGTGTCAGAAGACAGTTGCCGTCAGCACTGAATATGGCATACGGCGCCAGGCGATCGTGCGAAACTATTTTCTGGAACTGCCATGTTCCATCAACCAGTTCATACATCCGCAGTTTCTGGCAGGCCAACACAACATGCTTTCCATTGGGACTGAATACGACTTTTGGCCTTTCGTAATCGCAATTAGTATTCAGTACTTCCTGCCATCGCGCACCATCATATCCATAAATTATCACCAGATTTATTCCAGAGACAGCCACCTGACATTTACTGCTGAGCGCGGCAACGTCAAGTACATCACGATGCTGGATAGCGGCTTGTTCCTGCCAAAGGTTGTCAACAAACTTATGAAGCCTGATCCAGAGATTCGAGGAGACCGTTACGACTTGGCTACTGTCGGCACTGAACCCGCAACGCTCCACTGTGTCATCACGATCAATACAAATATCTGGCTGCCATTTTCCTGCAACGAGCCGGCATAGCCTGGCACCATTAAATAATTGCTGGGAAATGGCATGCATACCATCGGGACTGTATATCAATTTCTCAACGGTTGCAGGTTCGGACAATCTCCCTGCCCGACTGACGGTAAACCTTTCAGCCCTGCCCAGCGTCTGGGCAATCGAATGAAATAGCAGCTGTGGGAACCGTTTGTGATCTGTTTTTTTATCCAGTTTTTCAATGGTGTCCCGACCACTCTGACCAAATTGATGCAACCAGGGGCGAAGGACGGCCTGATATCTCTCGCGAGTATTTTCAATGATATGGGGTGAGCAAAAATCACGACAATAGCGGATAGCTTCCACATTGTTGTTTTCAATCATCTCCCTGAACCTGGTGTTGACCAGGGAGCAGGCAAAAACATCTTGTAAGGATATATAGGGCAGGAGATTTTTTACCAGGACGTCGCTGGGTAAACTAGTCAGTGAAAGACCTGAGAACTCTCCACGCTGGACGGTATGTGCAGTTACCTCTTCATTGGCAGCGTTTTGGGGTGAAAGAGTCCCTGAAACCTGAATGGCATCCATATTTGTTCACTCATCAAATTCTGAATAACTGTACTTAAGACCATTTTTATTCATATTTGTTCAATAAGGATTAATATTTAGTTTTTAGCTATGAAGTACGACCCGAGATACATTGAGTGAATTAACCCAAAATACCAACCATTGAAAAGCTGTTGATAAACTCGGGTCAGGCCTTGAACCTAATCAAGCCCTGACCCCATCTCTCTGACTTGAGGAGGCTGAAAATATCGTAAAGGTGAGACGTATTTTCCAGATTAAAGCCGATCAATGCCGCTATATCACAATGCTTAGCCACGTGGATCATGCCTGGACCGATGCAGTACTCTTCAAATATCTCAAAGAACAAGCTGTCAAATTGGGGCAAGTTGTCCTTATTCAAGACCTTGGCCCTTAGTATTGTGAGTTCATTTAAGCTGCCCTCGCTGACTCTGAAGCCTAACCGTCTGGAAACATAATCACTCAGACGGACCTTAGCCCGAATGTTTCATAAACGCTGCTACAACTCGAACGGCTGATGTTTTTTTGAGCAAACATGGCCTGCCAAATATGGGTGGACCTTGTGGTCCCGCGCAACAGCTCTGGTCAAAAGGTAAGGAATTGTCCGCCCTTCC
>JAQFVO010001085.1 GCA_027942505.1 Endozoicomonas sp.
AACCCTCTCGATTTATCGATCAACGAAAAACCAGACATTGGCACCCCAATTCAATTTGAACCGCTAGGCAGCTCTGAAACCGCTTTATCTTTTGACAATAATTTTTTGCCAGGTTTACCAAGTTCGCTATCTGTCATTGATGGTGGTATCACATTCCCCTTAACCTGGCAGATAGACAACTCCAAAACTATCTCTGCCATTTATCATGACGGGACAACGATTCAAACGGCATTCTCTTTAATACTTCCAGACAATGCCGTTGATGCGGCACAAGCAACATTATTCAAACCGTTATTACACCCGCTGGGTGATAATACGAGTATCTTTTTTACCATTCCTTATCTGAAAAGCCTGTATTCGGCGACTTACCAGAAAACCCATGAGTCAATTGCTGGTGTCTCTTTCACCATATTTGATGATGCCCCCAACCTTATTGATCACACTCCAGTGCAACTGGCTGAGGGTACCACCGCACTGTGGGAAAACAACAATGGCAAGCTTTTCACAGCGGAACAGGCCGGTGCTGATGGAGGTGCACTGACATCGGTTAACGACAAACCACTGGACGACAGCACGAAAGTCACTTCGGGTAGCTATGCCGATTATTTCCAGTTTACGGGCAACTACGGCACGCTGTTTGTCACCAGCGATGGTAGCTGGGAATATCAGGCTGAATCTGACCTGATACACACGACAAATACACCGCTGTCGGAGACCTTCACTTTTACCGTCACCGATAACGATGGTGACAGTGCCAGCGCAACAATCACTTTTAACGTAGTGGACGGTACGCCATTAAGCTTTTCGTCAGCAACCGCAGATTCCATGACCATCGACCAGGAGTGTAACCCACAATCACCGGATCCATTACCCGACAATGGATTGATAGAGGTAGTCAAGGGTTCTGATCCGATTATTCCTGAAAAACTGCAAATTGATCTTGATGCCACTACCACGGCTATTAATAAGGCCATGAGCGGTCTCTCACTGACCAGCCACGGGGTTGAACTTGACCTGAGCAACCT
>JAQFVO010001100.1 GCA_027942505.1 Endozoicomonas sp.
AAGTCCGGTTCTGAGGAGGGGCCTGCTCAGGTGACTGAGCAGGTCTACTCACCGAATGACAGCGGTGAGAGAGGTCATCCCCTCTCTCTGTCATCCCACACTTGGACTGCGCAAGAAGTGATTTAAGACTTGTACTAAGAGATAGCCCGATAAGGCGGGGAGTGTCAGCGACTTAATCGTCTATCCGGCAGCAGCCTCAAGTTTTTGGTAGAGCATCCCCAGAACGTCCCACTTATGCATTGCCCAGGCTGGTGACAGGAGATACTGTCGCTCTCCGGAGCCTGTCAGCCGGTGGAACAGCAGCTCTTTAGGTGCGCGCAGGATCATTTGCGCCAGCACATCAGTGTAGGACTCCATGGTCAGTTCACGCACCTGACCATTACGCCACTGTCTGGCCATCTGGGTACCTTTGACAATGTGCAGCGGATGGATCTTGATGGCATCAACGCCAAAACTGGTCACTCGGTCAAAACTTATCAGGCTGTCTTCTGGTGCTTCACCGGGCAAACCCACAATCAGGTGGGTACACAGTTTCAGGCCAAAGCTTTTGGCCCTGGTCACTGCATCAACGTAATCGCTGTAGCTGTGGCCACGGTTAATCTGGTCAAGGGTACGATCAAAGCTTGATTGCAGCCCCAGCTCCAGCCATACCTCGCGCCCCTCAGCCTGGTAGGTGGCCAACAGCTCAAGCACCGGGTCTGATACGCAGTCTGGCCGTGTACCCACAGCCAGACCAATAATGCCTGGCTGAGCCAGAGCCTCATCGTAGTAGCGCTTAAGATCTTCTGGCGATCCGTAGGTATTGCTGTAGGACTGGAAGTAGGCAATAAACCGTTTCGCACCGGTGCGCGCCCCTGCCTTCTCCTGAGCCTGGCGAATTTGCTCGGAAATAGCCCCCGCCCTGGTACTACCCGGGCTGAAAGAGGCATTATTGCAGAACGTACAACCGCCGATGCCTTTGCTGCCATCGCGGTTGGGGCAGGTAAATGAAGCGTTCACCGATACTTTGTGCACTTTTTCTGCATACTTCTGACGCAGGTACTGGCCAAAAGTATTCACAAAGCGGGTCATGTCCATAGCGTGTTTTTCTTGCACTAAAATCGCTACAACATACCGGCTGATGACAAATTAGCCTATAGGGAATTAAACGGATAGCTCAGGTTAGCCCGAGCTTTTCTTCATTCGTTCAAGCGCTTCACGCACCACGGCACGGGCCTCATCCTGACAGGCCGCCATGGTATCAGGATCATCGGGGGCCACCCGCCACTCAATAATCTTCTTGGCCAGCTTGCGCGCCATCACCCCGACAATGTCATCCAGATAAGTATCATCAAACATTGCCAGTGGCATAAATTTGAGGTGCACCAGCAACTGCTCCGGCTTATCTGGCTCTTTCATATGGATGGCAAAATCGCCGGTATCTGAGGTACTTTGACTTATAGTTAGAGTAAAATGCTCACCGCTCATAGTGTTCTCCCGGCTGTACTAAGTTCATTTGTCGGCGATGTCTCAGCGGCCTTTATGATCATTCGGGGAGATTTGCAACTGTGGGCTGCCGACAGCAAATTATCAATGCATGACCACGTTTTTATCATCTAGACTGAACTTTAGTAGTACTGAAATCCAAGCGATATGCGCCTTGCGCGAAGTCAGTCCGACAATGGAGAACACCTCACTCAAGGCACCGCTTCGGACGACGACAAATAACCTAACGAGCCAGTTTCTACTGGGCAATGGAGAGCCTGATCATGTCAATGATTTCCAACAGAGACGTTGAAAACTTACCCGTAAACAACAACGGCCAGGTAGGCAATGTCAAACCAGTTGACCGCATCGATCCCATGCAGTCTCAGTCGTTTTCTGACCTGGTGAAAAACAAGGACGACAACAAACTGGCTGAAGGTTCTGCCGAGAGCACAGAAATCACACCGGAGGAACTACAAAGACAGATACGTGAAAATCTGTTCAAAAATGGCTTCAATAAAGCAATGGAAAAAGCCAAAGAAATTGCTAAAGAATTACGCAATGGTTAATCCGAACCTCGGCCAACGGAAAATTTCAGCCTTCAACCCAACGGTTTACACTGCAACCCACAACTGCAGTATCCCGTTGGGTATTTTATTGCCTGACACCCTACTTGTGTAACCGTAGGATCCTGCAAGCATGTCACTAGAAACCACCAACCTCTGTTTCACTGCTGAAAGCTCCCCGGAGATTCTGTTTCAGCAGTTACAACAGTTGGTTCAGCAAATAATTATTCCTAATACTGAATCCCTGATCCCCACACTGATTACACGACTTGAGGAACGTCTGGAAGTCGTCAATGACAAAGACAATGGGAGCTGGGTAGATTTCAAAAGCCGCCTGAATGACTCAGAAAAAGCAATTATTGAGCGTTTTATCATCGCTCTGACTCAGGATTGTGCCGAGTACAGTGTTAGTGATCAGGGGTCGATCACTTTGGAGCTGATGGATAATGATGATCTGGATCAGAGACTGCTCTGGCTCAATGCAGCCAACCTTTTCAAGGACAGCGAAAATTACCAGCGAATCGGTCAGATTAAAAGCTGCCTAAGTTCTTACTTTCAACACCATGAAGGTACATTACCAGCTACACCCGAGCAGTTGTGCGAAAGCTTTTTCACCGCCATAGCTCAACTGAATCCAGACAAAAATATTGTCCAGCAACTCTTCATTTGGTTTGCCGATCATTTCAAGCCGGTTGCCGATGAACTTTGGCAGAAAACTGAACAACTGCTTGCCAAAAAGCAACCAGCTCCGCAACCTTCTGACCAAGCATCGGCCAACATGACCGATATCAAACCACCCCTCACATCAACCCATCAGGAACAGCCAGCCACACTGCCTTCTGAAACAATCAGTCCGGAATTTATGGATAGTCTTGCAGCCCAGCTGGTTTCACGAGTGGATAACCTGCTGGGGGATGATGACTCCACGGTGAAAAAGCCAAACGACACAGTTGATAAAACTGACCTTGTGGAGATCCTTAGCAGCCTTCAGGTGAATGATCAGCCTACCTCACCGGCCATGCTACACGACACGATCATCAGTTCATTAGCCGTAAAGGGAATAACCGCAAAACTCTCTCCCCAGCACGAAGACCGGATAAACGCCGTTGGCTGGTTATTCCATCACGTGCTGGAAGGCGAGAATCTACCTGATGACATTGCTCGATCCGTAGCCCCCTTTCAGATCCCGATACTCCAGCAGGCCATTGTCAACGACACATTTTTAGCCAACTATCAACATCCGGCACGCCGCCTGTTGACTGCTTTCACATCATCAGGCAGCCATTGCCAAGAGGCATCGCTATGCGATCATGTGTCAATGCTGATTGAGCACACGGTGTGGACAATCATTGGCAGTCACGACACAAGCCTTGATTTTTTTCAGGACTGCCTGGAAGGCTTCCAGAGCAGTCTGAAAGAAATTTTACCAGCACAAGACGCCACTCAGGACGGCTCGTCAGAGACCAGCTCTTTAGCCGATGAGACAGTCGAGCCAGATCACGTTGAACCGCTGGCATCCACAACAGTCCCAGACACCCCTGGACTGACAGAAGAGATTATTCTTTTTTCCGATACTCCCGCTAGCAGCGCAGAGACGGAGGAAAAGCCGGTAGACTCAGAACCAGTCGAAGATGACCAAGAGGCTCCACATCAACAAGAAACCATACCGGCCGGGATACTGCATTGCGGTCAGTGGGTGGAGTTTATCGGACAGGGCGACTCTCACCGCTTGCGTTGCAAACTTCTCAGGGTAAGCGAAGACGGACAACGCTACATATTTGTTAATCGTTCGGGTATGACAGTGGCACAAAGGTCCGCTATCGAACTGCAAAAAAGCATTGAAAGCGGCTCAGTACATATTCTGGATGACAACCCGATCATTGACCGGGCCATACAAGCAGTGCTGGGGCGATTTAAAACCAGTGATTGAAACAGAAAGCACCAATCTGACTATTTCCCAACCCAGTTATGGAAGACAACATGATCAATTTGGATACTTTGCAGCAAATTACCGCTGATGACCCGGTACTCTTGCACGAACTGCTGGCAACCTTTTTCCGTAGCACACGCGAGGACATCCTGAACCTGAAAGCGGCAGTAAATAATCAACAGAATTCCCAAGTCGTCAGCTTTGCCCACCGCATCAAAGGAGGTGCAGTTATTGTGGGTGCAGACCAGCTGGTTTTGCTGGCCAGCGATCTGGAGCATTCTGGACAGCAGGCACAAACAGATCGCTATGAACCGCTGTTTCTTGAACTGCAAGACGCCTTTCGTCAAATAGAGTACCACTATCCAGGTTTATGACTGAGGCCGACAGGTCAGACTGAACAGGCGAAAACCGACCACCACCGCTAACGCCATAAAGGGCGCTTCAATGGCGCCAGCAAGCAAGCGCATCAGCAATTCATCCCGGCTACCCACCGACAAATAATCGATCAGCACCCGGGACAGCAACAGCATGGCCAGCAGCAGGACAAAAGGCAGGAGCAGCAAAGGGTATTGGTCTCGCGCCTGATTAAAACTGGCCCTGATAGCAACCAGTGGTGAATCGTTTTTCAGGGCCACCCGGAACTCGACGAACATCAGTTTGTAGAGCAGGTAAATGCCGGGAATCAGGTAAAGGCTCAACCCGAAAAGCACGATGACAACAGAAAAAAAATAAACAGTTGCCAGCGGAAAGTAGACGCCAATGGACTTTAAATAGCTCTCATAAAGACCAAGGTTGCCCCCCTGATCCCGACTGGCGATAAAGAAAATAGCAGCCCCGGTAACCAGAGGATCCACCAACACTGATGCCATCAGATCGACCAGCTCTTGTTGCAGTTCGCTCCCCGTAGCGAGAGCACGATGCAAATATAGACCGATCACTTCTGACGGAATCAACATCAGCCAGAACAATACCGTCAAGCTCAGCCCGTAGCGCGAAAAAAAGAATAACGATTGAGCGATGGCTGCCATGTGAACCTACCAGGGAATGTGGGAACCGTCGTAGCTGATAAATTGCCCACTGTTTTTCAAGGACAACTGTTCAATAACCTTACACATTCCACGGACAGAGGTTTCAGCATCTATCGGTGCACTCATGCCTCCCATATCAGTGCGAACCCAACCCGGGTGCAGAATCCCTACACTGATTCCGCGGCTGGCGAGGTCAACGGCCAGGCTTTTGCCTACGGCGTTCAGCGCCGCTTTGGCCGACCTATAGATATAACTTCCACCTTTCTGGTTGTCGCCCATACTCCCCATTTTACTGGACATCATGATGATTTTTTTATCATTACTGAGCGCCACTTTATCGATCAGCGCCTGGGTAACCATCATGGGGGCAACGGTATTTACCCTGAGTACTTCCATCCAGGGATCAACCACCACTTGATCATATGACAGGCCGGAAGGGCCATAAATCCCGGCGTTGTTGATCAGGATATCAACGGGCTCCTCAATAACATACTGAAGATTGTGAATCATCCCGGGCTGAGTAATGTCAAGGGGTACCAGCTCAAACTGATAGCCCGCACTGTGCTTTAGCTCCAACAGTTCCTGCGACTGTTCGGGAAAGCGACAACACCCATAAACTTTAACCCCTTCCGACAAATACTGGCGACACAGCTCCAGACCAAGCCCCCGGTTAACTCCAGTGACTACAACCACCTTTTGCATACTGCCTCCCGGAAAAGAATAATGAGCAAATATTAGAAGTTACAGAAAGTTGACCGATACCATATCTTAAAGCGACACTCGTTCAACACAAGCACAAACGCTGACGGACTGTGACCAATACGTCATGGGTCTGAACCACCGAGGGGCAAGCACGATGGACAAAATACCCAATGGTTCAAACCGACTGCCTGATACACCTCAGCCAGTCAAGAATCCTATTATAAAGGGGAAACTGGGCAGCAAACAGGTCGCTCCCACCGACAGTAAAAGCCATCTGGAAAAAAAACATGTTCACTCAGATGGACAGTCGCTGAACAATCGCCAGATAACACCTGACAACCTGCAAATGATGGTTGAATTAGGGAAAGAGAAGCTATGGTCAGACCTTGCTTCGGCCATTACTGGCAACAGCACCTCTCTGGACAATTTGATCTCCACGCTGAACATCCTGCAGAACAATGGTGTTGAGCTGCCGCCGGAGATTCAGGCTGAGGCAGGCCGGCATTTCATCAAGCTGACCGTCAGCAGCGTTGTTCCTATTTTGCACAGTGACTTGCCAGCCCCCCCCTTGGATGCACTTGGAGTGCTTGAAGTCATTGCTCAGCAACACCACAACCATGACAGCATGATCGGCAGCTTGGCTCGGATGAAAGTTGAAGAATTTTTTAATCAATGTCAACTCAAAGACGTTGATCGAGAAGACCTGGTACAAGAAATGTCAGCAAAAATTTTCTCACTAACTTCTACGGAGATGAAAAAGTTCGAAGATTCAATTCAAACTACCGTTGAAGATAAAAAAACTATCGAAAAAATAACACAATCACAGAATGAACGAAGGATTGAAGCAAAAATTTTGCAGGAATCGGTAAAACCTTGAGGCAAAGCAACATTCGGCAGTCGTACACCGATGCGGCCTGATTTATCTGGCAAAAAACCTTCACGATTGAAGGTTTTTTATTGATCTTCAGTACACCTTTCTTGTGATGTTCAAATACACCTAACTGAGGTGGACTGAATCGTACCCGGGATATACGCCATTATTTGACTGGATAACTCTATTCCACAATGGTGGTTTAAATGCAAGCTTTCCAAAACTTTCAGACTAGGAATGATCCCCAGCTTCTGACGAAACGACATTGTAATACTAAATTCATAGAACGCCGAAACCAGTCAGACCCTCATCTTCACGGCGCCTGGCCTGGCGGAGTCAGTCCCGGCGCAAGCACCGGGCATTGTACAATAAAAGTTCTGCTAGCCCTGAACGGAGCTGACAACGTTATCAGAACGCAAAGAGAACAACAGACCCAGCACACCACTCACAAGCCCCGGCAACAGCCAGGCCAATCCCTGCGCCTGTAAAGGCAGGTAACCAAGCAAGCTGAAAATCGGATCGACAAATGCCAGCTTTGCCGCATGCAGCCCCTCTACCAGACTTATCAGCCCAACAGGAAATAAGACAAATGTCATCACCAGTTTTGGTCTGGGCAAGGCAGGTTTTAGCAGCGACACAACAATCAAAGCAATGGCCACCGGATAGATGATCAGCAATGCCGGAATGGTCACCTTCAACAAGGTATTCAAACCAACATTAGCAATCAGGGCACTGATCAATCCACAAAGCAACACCCAGCTGCGGTAGTTCAAGACGGGAAAAGCACGGGAAAAATAGGCACCACAGGCGCTTAGCAGGCCGATAGCTGTAGTCAGGCAAGCCAGGATAACCGTTGTGGCAAGCACTACCTTGCCCCAGGCGCCAAACACAGCATTGACAAACTGACTGATGATTTGCGCACCATTATCCGGTGCTGCCACCAACTGATGACTGATGGCCCCGATGTAACCCAAAACCAGGTACACCAGTGATAACCCAACACTGGCGATAAGCCCGGCAATCAACGTATAACGGCCAATCTGCCTGGGCTCAGTCACACCCTTGCTCTGGATGGCATTGATGATCACCACGCCAAAGACCAGTGCGGCAAGAGCATCCAGTGTCTGATACCCCTCACGAAAGCCGTTAAAAAACCCCTGACTGATCATGGAGTCGGCAGGGGCTCCCAATTCACTTTGGGGATACATGAATACTCCCACGGTGATAACCACCAACACAGCAACCAGCATAGGAGTAATCAGTTTACCAACCGACTCAACAAGTCGTCCGGGAAACAGCGCAAAGTAAAGTGCAACGGCGAAAAAAACCACCGACAAGACAGCTAACGACAGTGAGCCAGACTCACCAAGAAACGGCAGCACCCCGAGCTCGTAGGACACCACTGCCGTTCTGGGCAGGGCGAACAGTGGTCCGATGGCCAGAAACAGAACCACCGAAAAGATCAGGGCAAATCTTGTTGGCAAAATTGCCGTTAGCTTTTCCAGACCACCGCCGATGCGGGCACAGGCAATCACACCCAGTAGCGGCAGGCCGACCCCAGTCAGTAAAAAGCCCAGCATCGCGATAATCAGCTCGGTTCCTGCCGAATAGCCTAGATATGGCGGAAAAATGATATTTCCTGCTCCCAAAAAGAGAGCAAACGTCATCAGGCCTGTTGCCATGACGTCTGTGGACGTTAATTTTTGAGACAATACCCACCCCCTTCAAATTTTCTGGCACGGATCAACCATATATACGACTATGGAAATATAAAGACAGCAAATGAATACCGTAGAAATTCACGCAGAGACAGACAAAAAGCCTACCCGGTAAAAACCTTTTGTTGCACAGACAGGACAAGATCCTGATTAGTGATTTTACCTAAAAAAGAAAAATAAACAGTATTTATTATTAATATATCGATTCTTTAAATAATTAACTTTTAAAAAAAGAAAATAACAGAAAATACCACCATAAAATTACTCGCCAGATGCTACCTAAAGTAGCGGGCTTAATAGCTGCATAGTATTTTCCAGCAGTTTTAGCCGGAAAGGCCGTAAGGCCCAGCGGTTCACATCAACCTCTTTAGCCTGAGCCTCATATGACTGAAGCATCTGAAATATCTGCTCACCAAATCCATCATCATAAATAATCATGGTCAGCTCATAGTTGAGCCAGACACTACGCATATCAAGATTAACAGTGCCAAACAGGGCAGTTTTGCGATCCACAAGGACGCACTTGGTATGCAGCAAACCACCAGTAAATTGATGAATTCTGACGCCAGCATGAAGCAGTTCCTGGTAATAGGAACGACTGGCATGTTGAACCATTCTTGAGTCATTCTTGGCAGGCACCAGCAACCTTACATCCACACCGCGCATGGCTGCCGATTTCAACGCCGTCAACAGCGAATCATCGGGGACAAAATAGGGAGTACTGATCAGAAGCTCTGAACAACTGTCGTAAATTGCAGTCAACAGTGCTTGCTGTAACAGCTCACGATCAGCATCTGGCCCTGATGGTAACACATGCAAACAGGCGCCACTTCTTCCCTGATGACTTGCAGAAGGGTAATCGTATTGACGATTAAACGACGGATGGCCTTTACCTGTTTCCAACGCCTGATCCCACTGGACAATGGAGCCAAGTACATGAGCCGCCACTCCATCAATCCGCACCATGGCATCTACCCACTGCCCCACCCTGGCATCCTGCTTAAAAATAGCGGGGTCAACCAAGTTAAAGCTGCCAGTCCAGGCCACCTGATCGTCAATCACTAATATTTTACGGTGATTACGAATATCGATGCGTTCCACCAACACCCGAAACGGTCCAACTGGCATGGACGCAGTAACGCTGATTCCCTCAAGACGGAAACGGCTGGCCCAGAAACCCGTTAAAAACCCGCGACTGCCAACACTGTCAAGCAAAACCACGCAGTCTACTCCACGCCTGGCTGCACGTATAAGTGCCTGAGCGACCTCCTCAGCACGCCCGAGAGGCTCCCAGATATAGAACTCAAGGATGACACTTTGCCGGGCACTGTCGATATCCTGCAACAAATGGTCCAGAATGCACTCAAAACCTGAAAACAGTTGCAGGTGATTACCAGGCAGCAGAGGTATGCTCATGCTCTTTTCTGC
>JAQFVO010001110.1 GCA_027942505.1 Endozoicomonas sp.
CCCTGCAAATTCGATAAAACAGAGTCACACCCACCCTCAGGCCGTAGTCCATGGATGAAATGAATAACACTTGGAGCGCTAAGATTCTGACCGTATGTATCGCCATTGGCGCGGCACTGGTGCGAATCATTATGGATGCACGGCGTATCACGTTTTTAGCGATTCTCAGGGCGATTGTCGTGGCTGGCTTTGTTGCCTGGCTGGTGGGTGAAGGGTTGGCCGATGTTGATCTGGCCAGCGGTACCAAGAATGCCATTGTCGGGGTGTCCAGTTTGCTCAGCCGTGAGCTGGTGGAAGGGTTGATCCAGCTGGGTAAGCAGTTCCAGAAGGACCCGAGGCAGTTTATTGATTCTGTCCGTAAAGGGGGCAAGTAATGCCATTCAAGTTTGCTGAGCGCTCGTTGCGTCGTATGCATGGTATCCATCCAATTCTGGCTCAGTGTGCCATGGAAGCGCTTGCGCGTTCCCGTTATGACATGACCATTCCGTGGATGGGTGGCTGTCGGACGCCAGAGCAGCAGAGAGAGATTTTTGACCGTGGGGCGTCCAGGGCGGACGGGGTGGAGAAGATCTCAAACCACCAGACGGGTATGGCGCTGGATATTGAGCCGGTTGGCTATAACGCCAGTGAGCCGGATAAAAAGTATCTGGCCATTGTCCGTAATCATTTTGCACAACAGATGTTCAACACGTTTGCAGATATGAAGGCCCGGGGTGATGTGCCAGCCGGTATGAGGCTGCATTGGGGTGGGCTGTGGGGGTCCACCGGTTGGGATAAGCCGCATTGGGAGCTGGTGGATTGAACATAATTCCATTTGGTGGTGATGTTGAGCGGATGTCGTCTTATGACTTCTTGCAGGTTATTAATGCATTTCGCCATGACGAAGGACTGAACAAAGTAAGGAATGACAAGTTTGTTGCAAGGTGTCTGGATGAATGCCCCTGGATAAAGGATGGAAAACTTTTCCACCCTTTACAAACGACGGGGGGTAAACAGGTAGCAGATGCTTACATGCTGTCCAGGGATGACATGCTACTGATCGGTATGCGGGAATCGAAGCTCATTCGCCGAAGAGTGCTGCAATGGATTAATGAGCACTCAACCTCGAACATCCTCCAAAAAGAACTACAGGCCCTCGCTATCGAAATCAGAGTATCTGAGGCCAAAGGCAGCATTCACGGTAAAGGGCTAAACGCACGGAAGCAGGAAAAACAGGAACTGGCTGAAAAAGAAGTTCATCTGCTTGAGAAATACCAACTGAGGCTGAGCGTATGAACTGGCAGGGAGTTAAGGAGTTGATTGGCAAGGCCGCACCACTGGTGGGTACCGCTCTGGCAGGCCCAGCCGGTGGC
>JAQFVO010001157.1 GCA_027942505.1 Endozoicomonas sp.
AGTCCGGGACAACGGCGGAAGGCAAGGCTTGGCAACACCTTTACCAGCTGGTCAGTGACTGGCTTGCCCGGCCAGAAGGCTGCTTCGCGAATCAGGATGTGCTCGAAGGCATTATGTCTGCAGATATGCAGCGCTACTGTCAGGCCCAGGCTGAAGTTCAGGCCCTGATGGTCTGGGTAAAACAGTTTGCCCGTGCTGAAATTCGGGGAGGTGACTGATGCCTCAGCCACTTTATAAGAACGCTGAATACTCAAAACTGGCAGCCAACTTTCATAAAGGCCTATGGTTTGAACGCTTTTTTAATTACACCGACAGAACCTTTCAGGACGTTGGGGATAGCGATAAAAAACAGGCCATCGGTCAAGTCTCTGGCGCTGCCGGCAGTGAGCAGGACATTGAACGATTTGCCGCCCGTCAAATTAAACTGATCAACAGCCTCGGCGGGCAGTTTCAGATATTCACCCTCGACTGGCACTTTGTCACGGGTATGGGCAATGAACACCCGGTAGAAAACGGTTTTCTCTGGCATCCGACGCTGGGCACGCCGTACCTACAAGGTTCAGCAGTGAAAGGACTGCTGCGAAGCTGGCTGGAGCAGAACCTGGAACCCGGCTCACAATGGCTGTTACACCAGTGGTTTGGCAGTGAAGGGAAAAAGCCTGCTGAGCAACAGCACGACAATCAGGCCGGTGGCCTGATCTTCCACGACGCCATTCCAGTGGGCGCAACCCGGGTCGGGGCCGATATCATGACCCCGCATATGGGTAAATGGTATGAAAAAGGTGGAGAGGGCCGACCGGCCAGTAGGCCTGACACCATTCCCGCTGACTGGCATAACCCGGTACCCGTACCCTTTCTGGTGACCACCAAGGCATCCTTCCTGTTTGCGGTTTCCCCAAGAACCGGGGCCATGAAAGATGGCATTGCTCAGGTTATGGCGTTTTTGGGCAATGCCCTGGAAGAACTCGGAGCCGGGGCAAAAACATCCGCAGGTTATGGCTCCATGCAGCGCGCTGAAAATCAGGAGGCAGCATTTGCCCAGCGTCTGCAAGCGCAGCAGGAACAACAGCAGCAACAGGCGCTCGAAGCGTCTCTTTCCCCGGCTGAGCGGTCGATGTATCAGGTGCGCCAGCAACTGGCAGCAGACATACGCAGTGGTAATCAAAATGCCGGTGGTGACTGTAAAAGGCAGCTGAATCTGATGGTCGCTGGCGCTGAACAGTGGTCACAAGCGGAACTGGAAGAGCTGCACCAGCTGGCACTGGATATATTGAACCATCACGGCCCGGCCCCGAAAAAAGGCAAAGGCAAGGAGCTGATAATTTCTAGAGTACCCTCTTTGCACAATATTTGTAACGACTGATCTCCTCTCTGTTCCCGCAGAGCTCCA
>JAQFVO010001209.1 GCA_027942505.1 Endozoicomonas sp.
GAAGAGCACAAAGAAGAGCTTTTTTCCTTTGTGCTCTTCGTGTCCTTCGTGGTTCAAGGCTTTTATGCTTTTTGCGAGAACCTCAAAGGCGGGTGTATGGATATCGCTTAGCGGCACTAGTCAGAAAAGGGGATGTACCCGACAAGTGAGCATTAGAAAGGGAAAAGTGACAGGTGGCGAAAGAGGGCTCATAAGAGAGGAGGGCTCAGAGAGTAGATGTCAGCTACTCATTACATTGGAAATGTAGCGAGCCCTTAACCGAAGAGATTACTTCAAGTAACGAGCTTTCTGCTTGATTTTCTCAACCAGCTTTTTGCCCTTGGCAGTCAGGGTCAGCTTAAAGTAGCGACCATCATCCTCATGTTGCACTTTCTTGATGAGTCCCAAACCCGGCCTGTCATGGCGTCCTTCACCGAGACGTTTGACACTGACAGCAATGTCACTGGGCGTACCACAGGTCAGTTTTTCCGCATTTACCAGATCGGTAATGGTCTCTCCAGGATTTTCAGCCACCACAAGAAGGATTTGCCATTGGATAACGGTGAGAGGTTGCTCTTGCATGAGCTGGGTTAGTTTGATCAGACCTTTCAAAGTCATTGGCAGTTACCTTTATCTAGTTAGTTTTGAGGTATTTGTGGACTAATAACGTCGTTTATTTTCAATGCTATCAGGCTTCAGGCCAGTCATTGCAACCACTACGGCAATTGTGGTACTGCGATAAATAGTAGACAGTTTCACACTGTAATAGCAAGTTTATGTACATAGTCGTTAAGTATTTCGGCTAGAAATAGTAAAACTGATACGTACAGGACCGATACCAAACACAGCTGAAACCACACCGACAATAGATGGTAGAACAGTTCTGGCTGAGCAAAGAAAATCGTGACGTCTGTTAGCCGGCAACGCATTCCTGACATTGCCTTACCTATTTAGACAACCGTTTTCAGAAATAATTCGCACGGTAAATTAAATAGATATCGATTGTCGTGATGTGACGGTAACAACAGATGAGAGTCAACCGGCGTCGTTCGTCTGATCAGGACCGGCCTCAGGGGTAGGGAAGAATGACTCACAACAGAATAAATCCTTTATTTAATAAACACTTGGATCGCTGCATGGCAAGCTTTGTTATGGCAAGCTTTGTTACTAACTGGCCCTAACAGGTATCATCCAGATCGCTGCGAGCAGCAAATCCATGACTGATGCCAGATCCACCAACAGATACCGGTTAACCTGCACCGGTGGTGACAGTTTCGATCCACAGTATTGACCATTGGCGCCCGGCGGCCACTTTTCATGACCTCTATGCCGGGTAGTCTGGCGACGTGCAGTCACTGGCGTGTTTTTATCAACGGCATAAGTCGTGAAATGCGGCACCCGCAGGGCAAATGGAAGGGGGAAAGATAATCTGTATTTAACATAATATATATTATATGAACTGCGCACAGCCTTTATTTGCGAATCATTCTTATTTGCATCTTTTGTCAGCCGGTCTATTCTAAGCCCGATCAATAACAAATCATTAGGATATAACCATGCCCAACTCACAAAAAAAACCGGCATTCCTTTTCATGCTTCTTTTGCTCTCCAGCGGCTTGTTTGCTGCGTCACACGACGTATCAGTCAATTATCTTAACGGTGGTCATATGGATGCGACCATCACGGTGGATTGCACAGATAACAACGACACTTGCCAGTCATCGTTGATATTTACGCCAGATAACAGCGCTCAGGGTGGTAAGTCTGAACTTCATTCCCTGAGCTTTCAGGGGTTCTTTCACCGAGGAAACAACGACCATTCAGAGCTTGGCTCAATAACCATCAGAAAAGATGACCGGGAAACACGGCTGCCGCTCAGCATCGATTACCAGGAGCTACCGCCGACTCATCGAAACAATCCGGTGGTTCATGCCCTGATTACGCACCTCCATCCGGCTCTGATCGACCCCGCCCGCAAAGAACTGAATCAGGTTACAGAGCTATCGGACTACCTCACAGGTACCAGCAAAAACTCTGAGTCGCTCCACTTATTCAGGCCAGAACCTCACGCCCTTGAAAACAAGGAGATCACTGAGCTGACGACGGCCATAAACGGAGAGTTTCTGATTTTGGATATTGGCGACAGTTACTCGATGGTTCTGACCTTTGATGCTAATAATACGCCTGCATCTGTCTATGTACTCGACCGTTGGAAGCTCTACCGGGATCCGGCCGTTAAAGTCGTTATTGGCTATGGCGATCTGGTAGGTCTTGTGCTGCATGGTGTGGATTTTATCCAGCACTCCAGCACGCTTCTCGGCCTGGCCAGCGAAACTGAGCAACATACCCATTTTGCGACACTGGATCGGTTTGCCCGTTCAATGGGCCTTGGTCAGGAAGCACAGCATAAACTTATCAGTCTTATTGGCTCAGGGTTCCATATTGCCGAGATTATTGATCACAGTCACGGCGTTGGTGAATTTATTAGCGGTGGTCAAAAGCATTATCACGATCACGAGCACGGAATGTGGGCCAATATTTTTGGTGTTATGCACCTGGGCCATACATTTTTTGAGCTGGCCACCGATCGTTCTCTACCCCATGGCATCCAAACGGTGCTGGCGCTGGCCAGCTTTGCCTATCATCACGTACCTCATCATTATTACGAATACCCATTGTCCAGGGTGATTCAACCTGTGATGCGTGGACAAAAAAACCAACTCCTTTAGTTAAAAGAAACAGGTCGCATTTCAGATAAGATATTGCGAGAATTTAGAAAAAAAAGAGTCTGAATAATGACCAAAAAACTTAAACTGGCCAATATTAATGGCTCGTGGTTGATTGCCGGTGTCATTGCCACCGGCATTGGCCTCTATCTTGTGACCGCGGACGTTGTGGATATCGACGACAACAAGGATCGTACCGCCCTGCCCGCCCGGGAAACATTGCAAAACCGCTCCATTCCCGTTGTTCATGCCAGCCATTTTAAGCAGGCACCCATCAACCGCACACTCACACTTTACGGTACCACGCAGACCGATCGCACAGTCACGGTCAGTGCTGAATTGGCCGCCCGGGTGGTTGCGGTTAAAGCAGAACGGGGCCAGCAGGTTCGCCAGGGTCAGGAGATTATCCGCCTGCGCGAAGGGAGTCTGAAAGCACAGCTGGCATCGGCCAAGGCCAGAGTCCGCCAGGCTGATCAGGATTATCAGTCGGCATTGTCTTTGCAAGAGAACAGGCATATTGCTGAGAATCAGATCATCCAGCTCGAAGCCGCTCTCGCCGAGGCCATCGCCCAGCGAGAGCAGTTGCAAACCCAGTGGGACAACACCCGCATCACTGCCCCCATTGCCGGGATACTTAACCAGCGCATGGTCGAAACGGGCGACTTTATTGATAAGGCCAAGCCAGTGGCCGAAATTCTTGACCTGGATCCACTGGTGGTTCGTGTTGACGTTCCCCAGACCCACATTAGTCACTTCGAGACAGGCCAGAGTGCTTCTGTCCGTTTTGCCTCGGGCGAAACCAGCGTGGCCAGCATTCGGTTTATCGATCGCGAGGCCAGTCCCACCACCCGCACCTTTGTCGTTGAGCTGACCATCCCCAATCCGGACATGGCCATTTCTGCCGGACTCAGTGTCGAAGCCGACCTGTTGATGGAACAGGTTCAGGCCCTGGCCATCAGTCCGGCCTGGCTGGCATTAAATGAAGCCGGAGAACCCGGAGTCAAGTGGGTTAACCCGGGTAATCAGGTGCAGTTTACTGCCGTTGATGTGGTGAAATCGGAGAGTGATCGTTTGTGGATCACCGGCATACCCAGTGCGGCCAGAATCATTACCCGCGGTCAGGGCTTTGTCCGCGCCGGTGATCAGGTTGAAGTCTCCTCCCCAACGCCCAAAGGGTAAAGCCATGCATATGCTGATCTTTGCGGCGCTTAAGCGCACTCGTACGGTATTGATGATGCTGGCGTTGATCCTGCTCACCGGGCTGGCCAGCTACCTGACTATTCCCCGGGAATCAAGTCCGGATATCACTATCCCTGTTATCCGTATCTCCGTCTCCCACGAAGGCATTTCCCCGGAAGATGCCGAGCGGCTGCTGGTACTGCCACTGGAAAATGAGCTTCGGGCCATTGAAGGTGTCAAAGAGATCCGTGCCACTGCCTCACAGTCCAACGCCACCGTCACGCTGGAGTTTATCGCCGGTCTTGATACTGATGAAGTGATGGCTGAGGTTCGAGACAAAGTTAACCTGGCCAAAAGCAAGTTGCCTCAGGATACCGACGAACCGGTCATCAACCAGATCTCCTTTGCCAGCATGGCGCCTGTGGTCACTGGGGTACTGTCCGGAGAGTTACCCCAACGAGCTTTGGTGCAAATGGCCCGGGCGCTGAAAGATGAGCTGGAGTCGAGAAAACAGATACTCGAGGTTGATATTGCCGGCGATCGGGAAGAGGTAGTGGATGTCATTATCGATCCGCTCAAGCTGGAAAGTTATGGTCTGGTACCGGCCGATGTGATCAACCTGGTATCACAAAATAACCGCCTTGTGGCCGCCGGCAACCTGGACAACGGCAAAGGACGCTTTGCCGTCAAGGTTCCTGCCGTCTACAAAACCCCGGCAGATATCCTGTCGCAACCGGTCAAGGCAGATGGTGACCGGGTTATCACGTTTGCCGATATCGCCAGCATTCGCAGTACCTTCAAGGATGGCGGTGGCTACGCCCGCATGAATGGTCAGAGCAGCATCGCCCTGGAAATCAAAAAGCGTCCAGGGGAGAACATCATTGAAACGGTGGCCCTGACCCGGGCAATTATTGATCAGGCCCAGAAACTGGCCCCGAAAACCCTCAATGTTGATTACGTCGGCGATCAGTCCGTGGAAATAGTCGATATGGTCAACGACCTGCAAAACAGTGTACTGGCCGCCATTATCCTGGTGGTCACGGTCATTGTCGGCGCACTGGAGCTGCGCAGTGCTGTTCTGGCAGCGATTGCCATACCTGGCTCCTTCCTTGCCGGCATTCTGATCATTGCTCTGATGGGCCTGACCATGAACATGATTGTGCTGGTTGCCCTGATGATTGCTGTTGGCATGCTGGTAGACGGCGCTATCGTCGTGACCGAATATGCTGACCGGAAAATGAGCGAAGGCATCCCCCGGCAGCAGGCCTACCAACAGGCATCAATACGGATGGCCTGGCCAATTATCGCCTCCACGGCAACCACCCTGGCGGCTTTCTTTCCGCTGATGTTCTGGCCGGGCATTATGGGCGAAATGATGACCTACATGCCCCTGACATTGATCGCCACCCTATCCGCTTCGCTGGTGATGGCGCTGATTTTCATCCCCACCATCGGTGCGGTCTTTGGCCGACCAAGAACTCTCAGCGCACAGGATAAACAGTCGCTGCACGAGGCTGAAACCGGTGATTTAACCAAGGTGCCCGGCTGGGCCGGTGCCTATATTCGCCTGCTTGGCCGGGCTATCAGCCATCCGAGGATCATTCTGTTGCTGGGCATGGCTGTGGTGGTTGCTATTTATATGGCCTTTATCAACCTGGGCAAAGGCATTGAGTTCTTTCCGGATGTCGATACCAACAGCATTGTTATCAAGGTTCGGGTCAACTCCAGCAACCTGTCCATTGATGAGAAAGACGACATTCTGCAACAGGTAGAGGCCATTGTTCTGCAGCAGCCAGAACTGAAAACCCTTTATGCCAGAACCGGCGACAATCAGGAAGTGGGCACCCTGCGGCTGAATATGGTGGACTGGCAATATCGACAAAAAGCGGCGCTGGTCGTGGCTGAGCTGAACCAGAAGTTATCTGGTTTTGCCGGACTGGATATCAGCGTTGAGCGCAAAAAAGACGGTCCGCCTCAAGGCAAACCCCTGAAACTGGTGATCAGCGCCACTGATCTTGCCGTGCTGCACGACAGTGTCGGTATGGTCAGAGAGTTGCTGCTGGACATGGGCGGATTTACCAACCTGGAAGACGACGGCCCAACACCCGGCTATGAGTGGCGAATTGATGTTGATCGCGCCGGTGCTGCCCGCTACGGGGCTGACGTCAGCAGTGCTGGCGGACTGGTTCGGCTGGTCACCTCTGGGTTGACGGTCGGCAGCTACCGCCCGGATGACAGTAGCGATGAGGTGGATATTCGCATTCGATTCCCCGAAAACGACCGTCACCTGGACAGCATTGACGAACTTCGCCTGATGACGCCTGGCGGACTGGTGCCCATTAATAATTTCATGTCCCGGACCATCGCTCCCCGGGTCGATAGCATCAAGCATCTGGATGGCAAAAGGACGGTTACGGTCTCCGCCGATGTGACCGAGGGCACCCTGTTGAACGACCTGCTGCCACAACTCAGGAGTCGACTGGATGCGTTGCCGGTACCTGAAGAGGTCCGCTTCGACATCAAAGGCCAGAACGAAGACCAGCAGGAGAGCGGTCAGTTTTTGCTCAAAGCCTTCGGCGTTGCCCTGTTTGTCATGGCGTTGATCCTGGTAACCCAGTTCAACAGCTTCTATCAGGCATTGCTCATCATGTCGGCAGTGGTGCTGTCCACCGGTGGGGTTTTACTGGGACTGTTACTGGCGGGCAAGCCTTTCGGGATTGTCATGTGCGGCATCGGTGTAATCTCCCTGGCGGGCATTGTCGTGAACAACAACATCGTCCTGATCGATACCTACAATGTACTGCGCGCTCAAGGCATGAAGGCTGAAGAAGCCATCTTACGCACCGGCGCCCAACGTCTGCGGCCGGTAATGCTGACCACCATCACCACCATTTTGGGGCTGATGCCCATGGTTCTGTCCACCAATATTGACCTGTTTAACCATCGTCTGGAAATTGGTGGTCCAACTGCCCAGTGGTGGAACCAGCTCTCCACGGCCATAGCGGGTGGCTTGGCCTTTGCCACTGTTCTGACCCTGATTCTAACGCCCTGCCTGCTAATGATTGCGGGGGCGCGTCAGGATAAAAAGAACTCTGAAAGTAACCTTGATTCAATGTGAATCCTTAACAAGAGGAAGATGTAATGAACATACCAGCACCAGAGCACCAGGGCGCAGCTCTGGTTTCTCAGGATCAGCAAAGGGAGGAGATGGCTAACTTCTCATTTCGCAGTGTCGTACGGTCTAAATTAAACCTCTCTTATTTTCCACAACATGCCGGAAAATACACCACCAACTGCATCAATATCACTGTATTGCCTTACGGCGATGCCATTGTCTTGAGCTTTTATACCAATACCGGCTATCCCGAAGGCTGGCGACAGATCCCGGGATGCGGTGCAGGTGAATTGGTTGAAGGGCACGACCATAGACATCTGGCCAAAATACACAAAAGGCTCAACTCGTGGGATTCCCACTACCATGTGAGCGTTAAACCAGAGCATTGCGATGCTTTTTTGCATCGGGTACTGGACGTCATTGCCATCTCCCCAGACGATCAATCCCACCTGAAACGAGCTACCCAGTATTTACGTGACAACCCACACGAACCGGGCCTGGTCTTTAAGGACGGCAGCTATGCAGAGAATGGCGGCGCCCGCTCCATGTATGATCCTCAGAGAAATCTGACTCATATCAACGGCCCGTTGAAGCTGATTGAGCTCAATGCCCTACCGGGTCAAGATGAAACATAACATCAGCGTCGGGCAAATATTCCAGTACCGCCCGCTTGGCCCTAGCGCCTATCTCGTGGGCATCGTCCAGGGTGATATCAGCCAGCAGGTCCAGATGCATCTCAATAAAGGGGGTTGTGCCGGACACCCGGGTCCTGACGTTGTGAATGCCGAGCACACCGTCAATGGACAATGCCCGCCGTTCGATCTCCCGTAAATCCTCCTCGGGTAAGGCCTGATCCATCAATTGCTGGATCGCTTCCCAAGCCAGACTCCGGACACTGAATAACATATACGCGCCAATCAACAGCGCCAGAATGTTATCCATCTGGGGGTAACCAAGGCCAGAGCCGGCCAGCGCAAGCAGCACAGCAATATTGGTCAACAGGTCAACCTGGTAATGCAGTGAATCCGACTTGATGGCCGGTGAGTCGGTCTTTTTGATGACGTGACGCTGAAACGCCAACAGCACCACAGTGGCAACCAGAGAGAAGATCATCACCGCAATACCGGCGCTTTCGTTCTCAACAATGATTTCATCACCGGTGATCCGATCCAGCGTGTTAAGAAGCAGGACAACAGCTGAGCCACCAATAAATGCCGATTGGGCCAAAACCGCCAGCTGCTCCGCCTTGCCATGACCAAAATGGTGGTCGTCGTCTGCCGGTGTGATAGCAATTCTTACTGCGAACAGGGTAATCAGTGAGGCAAGAACATCCATGGTGGAATCAAGTAACGTTGCCAGCAGACTCATGGAGCCGGTCATAAACCAGACAATCAATTTGGCAAGAATAAGGACACTGGCGGTGGCCACAGAGGCATAAGTTGCCTGTTTCAGCAGCCGGTTACTGTCGTCATAAACGTTATTAGAAATGTTGTCAGACACTTTGTTTTCATTCATATTTTTGCCAGCCACCAGTGATTGGGAGCGATGATTTAACAACCGTTTATCGCCCTATCCTAGCCTGAAACCGGCAGATTTAATAGCGCAAAAAAAGCATCGGATTTTGCTTGGTGCGTCATGCCAGTAAGCCTCTGCCCCCAGTCTGATTGCCTGTTCACAAAGGCAGTTTGCAAACGTAGTATATAGGTGCAGCCTGGATCGAAAACTATCTGTTGATAAGGCTGTCTAAAATAATAACCGGTTCATTGATCGTTCATCAGCGGTCGATATAACGGATGAAAACACGGTGGTCATTCAACCACAGAGCCAGAAAAGTTAATGTCGAAACATTCTGACTACATCTGGTGTTGCGCATATTCCATCGCTCATTATTGAATTACAGCTGGCGGTACAATGGACTTTACATTTTTTAATCAGCTCGTGCTTATACTGGCCTTGTCGGCCATCACCATCACATTTTTCAAGCGTTTTCAACTGCCTGAAAGTCTTGGTTACCTGTTTGTAGGTATTGTCGTCGGTCCCACCACATCCGGATTGATTCAATCGGACTTCGATATTGCCCTGCTGGCCGAAATTGGCGTGGTGTTTCTCCTCTTTACCCTGGGGCTGGAGTTCTCCTTAAAGACCATTATGGCGATGAAAAAGGAGGTTTTTGGTCTCGGCGGATTGCAAGTGTTGCTCACCGGGGCAGGCATTTTTGCCGTACTGGTTGCGTCCGGCTTCGCCGTGCAGACGTCTCTGGTCTGCGCCTCAGCCCTGGCACTCTCCTCCACTGCCATTGTCTCCAAAGAGTTAACCCAGAGTAACGAAATTCGTTCACGCCAGGGGCAGTTGGCCATCAGCGTACTGTTGTTTCAGGATATAGCCGCCGTTGTCTTTCTGATTATGATTCCTGCCATGATTGGCGGCAGCTCCGGCTCAGTAGCTTCGTCCCTTGGCTATACCCTGGCCGAAGGTGTGGTGTTTGTGGTGTTTATGCTGGCCATCGGGAAGTGGGTGTTGCCACTGCTCTTTCATGAAGCCGCCAAGGCCCGTTCGGAAGAGCTTTTTGTGTTGATGGCACTGGTCATTGCGTTAATGGCAGCCTGGCTCTCCCACGCTATGGATTTGTCCATGGCGCTTGGTGGCTTTGTTGCCGGCATGATGATGGGTGAGAGCCACTATAAGCACCAGGTCGAGGCCGATATACGCCCGTTTCGGGATGTTTTACTGGGTCTGTTTTTCGTCTCCGTGGGCCTGATGCTCAATATCGATGTTTTGCTGACCTTCTGGCAGGAGATTCTGCTCGGCACCCTGGCCCTGGTAACCTTTAAATTTCTGGTGATCTATCTGCTGGCCAGAGCGTTTGCTGAAAGCAAAAATATTGCCCTGAAAACCAGCCTAGCTCTGGCCCAGGGCGGTGAGTTCTGCTTTGCTTTGATCGCCCTTGCCTCTCAATATGGTGAAAGTGGTGGCAACCTCACCTCAGTAGTGCTGGCGATAACCATCCTGACCATGATTATTGCCCCCCTGCTCATCCGCAACAGTAATCGCATTGTCGGCCTGGTTAAGTTTGACAAGTCAGAACAGAGTATTGATCGGGTAAAAGAGGAAGAGGTGCGCAAACAGACGGCCCATATCCACCACCACACCCTGATTTGCGGCTATGGTCGTGTCGGTCAGACCATTGCCCGCTTCCTGACCCGGGAAAACAAAAGCTTTGTTGCCATTGATGATGATCCGATCCACGTACGTGAGGCGGGGCTGGCTGGTGACCCGGTGTTTTTTGGTGACTGTCGCAAACTGGAGCTGCTGTTGGCTGGCGGTCTGGAGCGAGCCAGCCAGGTGGTAATCTGTATTGATCGCCCGGAAAATGCGCTGACCATCCTGAAGGTTATCCGCCAAAATTGCCCGGTTGTACCGATACTGGTCCGCACCAGGTTGGACGAACGCTCCAAAGAGCTGAAAAAAGCCGGGGCCACCGTCGTTATTCCTGAAGCGCTGGAGTCAGGTCTGGTCATCGTCAAACACGCCCTGCTGATGCTGGGGATGAATCCGGCCCATGTGCATCAACGAGTTCGTGAAGCACGGGCACAGGGGTATGAGATTCTCAACGGTTTCTACCCGGGCCTGAGCGACTATCTGCTGGAAAATGACCACAACACCTATCGTCATGCCGTAACACTGAGAAAAAACAGTCCGGCCTGCCTGCAGACCATTGGCTCTCTGGACTTTAAAGGCACCGACGTTTCTATTGTTGAGGTACGTCGGGAAAATGTAATTCTGCAACCCTCCCCTGACATGATCCTGCAAACAGGCGATATCATTATTCTCACTGGTAACAACAGTGATATTTCTCACATTGAGAAACTTTTTCACTGAACAGTTGACTAATAAGACGATAGCACTGAAAAACCGGCTCTCCTGCACTGACCGGTTTTTTTGTACAGGCTGGTTTTATGCTGGCTGATTCCATGTAGTGCAACCAATAAACGGTAAAGGAGTACCACCTAATACGGGACGGTGGGTATGCCAATAACAACTTTTTGCAGTAATCGCTGCAGTCTGTTTTTCTGCGTTGTTCTCTCACTTTTCTTCACTCCTGCAACCCGGGCAGAGGTCCAGCCCGACTTGCTCAGCAGGGATACAGAAGTCAGAGTCGACACTTCAGAGCATCCTGAGGCAGTGATTGCTGTGGATGCTCACTCATTAGCCGATGATCTACAGGGGAAAATTCCTGTCACACTTATTCTCAACAACGAGCACGTTACGTTTGACAATGGCGAGCAACAACTGTTGTGGCACACAGAGGCGACATCAACGCAAGACAGCCAGTCAATCAATAACGATCCGCTTATCTATCTGAATCTCGGTGACCAGTACGCCGGCCAGAAACTGATTGTACGCATGACCCGGGAGCAGGACCTGTCAAGGTTCTCAGCCATGGCAGCCTTTTTTCCCCAACTGCTCCCCATTATCCTGATGACCGACGTCACCTGGGGACCATCCCCCACCATCTTTTATCACGGTTTGATGCGCTGGAACTTCAAAGTATTTGAAGGCGATATCATCAAATCCACCCGCGAGCTGGTCCTTAGCCGCACCTTTGGCCAGAATCGTTCGCTGCTGACTCAGTGCTCAGCTGACTTTATTGAGGGTTTTCTGTTATTCGAAGCGGCCAACTACGGCGAGACCACAGGGGTTGTCCGGTCCAAAACAGAAACCTTTCGAGCTTTCGTGTTGAGTGCCCCTTTCAAACGTACGATGGATTGCATGTCAAAAGCAGTGGCTACCACACTGCTTGAACTTCAGAGCACGGAACCAGCAGGACATTGGGACTACCTGAAAAGCATGGACAGACAATCCATTGATGGCCTGGCCAAAATCATGGTGGGTTATGGCTTTAACACCTTTGCCATGGAAGCAGGGGACTTTTTCAAATCATTAAAACAGACCATTGGGTTTTCCAACGCCACTGATGACGCCCTGTTGCAAAAAGAGTTGGACCGATCATTAATCAAGGCGGCCCAGTACTCCCTGCAAAGTGGTTACGAAGAGTTCTTCAAGGGGCGGCTCAAATATCATAACGTCGATGAGCGTTACTCACTGCCGCTTGCTGCCGGTGAAGGTGTCCTTGAGATCATTGCACGACTGTTTGCCAACCAAGATGCCCAGGGGCGGGAGAAAGTAAACAATCTGTTTGCCCTTACCAAGCGTGCTGAAGCCATCGGTGTTTCAACGAGCAAATTTTTCGCGCTACCGGAGTTATCCGACCTCCAGCGGCTTATGCTCGGTGCCACCATCCCTGCCCTGGCCTATGGAACCGCCAAACTGTCGACCAACTACCTGGCCAACACCAACCCGGCTCTCCCCCTGATCCTCAGTGTTTACGAGGCCTCGGTTATTGGAGCAACGAGTTATTTCATTGCTCCCGCCTTACAACATTTTGGTGCCGCAACCGCGCAAAAAGTGCAAAAACCGGTTTTGGATTACGTTGAGTCTGAACCCGGCAGCTGGTCCGAATACTTGTTGGCTGACCATATCCGTTACCGGATTGATATCTTTATTGACAATTGACATCCTCCCCCAGTCAGGGTCGCTGTCCAGGCGACCCCGGGGGATTCCCATTACTGGGGCATTCCCTTCTCGCAATTTTACGCAGATTTCTGCTTCCACATTACAGCCAAAAGGGACTTTACTTTCCCTTTGTCCGAAAGTAGTTCTTTAGCGACGAAAAAGGTAACAGCAAAATGTTAAAAGAATTTCACCTCCCGCCTGACTCGGCGGGAGTACTCTTTCTGTTTTAGATAGAATCGTCAATGGGTTTTGGTACCAACATCGGCTCATAGCTGGGTCTGCCCTGCTGGTCACGCCCCCGCATGCGATATTCTGTGCTCACTTCAATCCCTCGACGCCTCAGCGTTGCCCGGGCAGCTGGTGATGCCAGAGTTTCTTGAGTCAAAGTGCCAAGGCTCATGGCAATGCCCTGTCTGCGCAGACGTTTTACTTCCCAGTCAATAGACGATTGTGTAAGCCGGCTAAGTACGGAAAAGTCATGCCCGCATTGCATTTTTTCCAGTCGGGTCATTGCTGGTGGCACCCGAACCTGGCTAAGTTCATGACCGCTGTTATGGATGCCATAGGTGACACCCAATTGTTGATCTGACCGGCACAGTGAGTGCCGGGGGTCAGAGCAGGTGTAGATGCTGGCTCGGGCAGCAATGACCCGGCGAACGTTGTTATCGATAAATTCATCCATCTTTATCACTGGAGATCGCGTCCACTCAAACCGCCTCCCAAGCATGATGCCAAGCATGGCGTTGTTAGGCTCCAGTTGATAGCGAGTCGCGAATGGTACCGGCCGATGGTCGTGTTTAAGTTCGCCGGTAACGAAAGCCAAATCTGCTGCACCGTGCATGGCGGCCGCAAGGTGGCGTTGAAATTGGGGGTTTTCGCGCCTCAGATAAATGTTCACAGCCCCCAAAGGATTCAACGGCTCACAATAACCCGTTATTAAATCGAGCGGGAAGTGTTCACCAATGCCGTACGATCGTATGGAATCCAGACTGTTGGCAAAGTGCAATACTCGCAGGTAGCGGATGGAAGGATCACAGGCATTCTGCCTGAAATAATTAATCCCGCTCAGGGCAACGCTGACATTATTCACGAGCTCTGCAGGATACTGTCCCATGAAGTCACGAAAAAATTTACTGGCTGTTATCATCGCCTTCAGTGGTTCCGAAACCTCCTCTGCGGCATCCGGGTAAATGCTGGCCAGGGCCAGTAAGCTTTTTTCGTCGTCCGTGAAAGCATCGAGCTGACAACTTTCCAATAGCTCCATAAACCACAGTGCGTTGTTTCTGACCCGTAAGGCGTGACTGCTTGAGTGTTGCGGTTCCCACACTGCTGACAAGCTAATCTCACCGAGCAGATCAATTATCCGTTCAGGGCTGGGCCGGCGGTAGTAGTGACGAAGTATTAGCTCAACGGTTTTGTTATTGTTGAGCGCCGGAGTCAGGTTCGGCGGGGTCTTGAAGGCTCTGATCAGGAAGTCAAAATCACGCAGCAACTCAGCTCGGGAGGAGCCCGTCTGGTCGTTGCGGGGGATAACAAATGCAGCAATGGTCTTGCGCGCCAGCTCAACAGTTTCAGGCCAGCGCTGGTACCCTTCATCTTGATGTCTTCCCTGCCATAGCGCTTTTATCCATTGAATATGCCGATCCTCAGAGTAGCTTCTGGGCACACGAAAGAGAGAGGCAGGATCGGTCTTCTTCATCTCAAAGCGCTGCAGAACCTCGTCATTCAACACAGCACCATGATAAAAAAGGGCCATTAACCTGGTTCTGACCGGGTCAAGCGTGGTGCAGCTGTGCCCCGACCACTCCCGGCATTGATAAGCAAGACAGTCACCAAGCGCTTGTTGCAACTGCACAGCTGACATCCTTTGACACCGTTCGTCAATTTCTATAACCGCGCCCGGACAGCGGCACAAATCAACCGCGAGAAGCTCCGAGATGGGATTGAGATCGGAGGTCAATCCCATCGCCTTGAGTAAATTGATCAGCCCAGCTGACGTACCAAAACCTGACAAAGCAGCCTCTTTAGTATCAAGACTCATCCACGCTCCGGCCGCGACCAGAGTCTGGAACATCTTGATAGCTTTTCTTTCCCTGGACGAGGCGATCTCCGGACGCGACTCGACAGCCGTCATATCACTGATGCAGCGCCTTCTGTCCGTCCAGACCAGTAGATCTAGTGGGGTTTCATAACTGGATTGATAATACAGCTGAGATTTTACCGGGAAGCCATTGGCAACTAACTGAGCAAGGCGATCAGGGTTATATTGTTCAGGATCCGTCAGCAAGTTTATCAATTCCAGCTTCTGTTCAGCGAATGCGGGCGATATGGTCAGCGGTGACTCAGCCAGGACCTTCGTCCGTAGATCAAGAGGCAAAAGATTCAGCAGAGTTCTGATTAACGTTGCTACCACATTCCTGGAAAGGCAGAAGTCATTCAGCTGAGACTCTTTGTCAGTTAAAACCTCAGCGTTTGGCAACTCTTCCGGGTAATAAATGTCGATAGCACCACTTGTCTCACTGTAAACGACCACTGGCAGAGCTGGCATGCTTAATGCCTGTTCCAATTTTCTTTTTGCTGTTAAGAGATCGCCGACATTGTGGAAGATACCCTTTCGATTGGTGCAAATAAAAACCAGCTGATTGGATTTATAGCCAGTGGTAAGCAGTTCAGAATGCTGAATAACCGCTCCCAGCTCACAGCGCCGAGGTTTTGGCAACGTGAAGGTGCCGTCAGGCTGTAAGTGTCCTGAGGTAAATTGTTGGCGGTGTACTTCCCATTTCCGCCTGGACAGCTCAAGCATTTTATCACTCAGCGAGGCAAGATCAGGCAGGCATTTGATACTAAGATGATCCGGTTTTATTTTCTCTCCACCGCATTTCAAGGCTTGGGTATTGGCATTTTCCTTGTATAGAGCCAAGGCCTCGGAATTGAGGATGCCTACGGTCAATTCACCCGCTCTCATGTGTACAGGAGTACCCTCCTGAATCAGGTAGCCCGGCCTCGGTTCGCCAGAGCCTCCAAGCAGATACTCAATGGGTGTAGTTCTCCTGCTACGACGACGCCTCGTTGATTAACAATTCTCCATAATTCCGGTACTCAGAACGCGA
>JAQFVO010001235.1 GCA_027942505.1 Endozoicomonas sp.
GCAAAGGGCTTAAGTACCTTTTTTATTGCTTCTGAAATGTCACCCAGTACTTGTAATAACTCGGTAGCTTTGGCTGACAACGACATTAGTCGTTCATCATTCCTTTCTGACGCGCCAAAAAACTCACCAGTACAAACACAGCCGAAGGTACTTCTTGTGACCAGCTCATTTAAACAGTCATCAACAAAATATTTTTGCTCGTAAGAATCAGCCAATTCTTGCAAATCATTTATAGCTACAAGTTCCATGCCTACACCGATGGACTTATTTGTTGCTGTAGGTAAAAAATCCAACCTGATTGCATTCTCCTTAACCAGCTGCAAAGTAGCCAGTTTTCTTACTGTTTCCTCCACCTCCTTCACCACAGAGCATGATGCCAGTTCTTTCAGTAAATTATTAGCATTGGCATGGTCGGCAGGGGTGTTCAGCCCTTTTTTGTACTCACGGAACTGAGTGGTAAAATCACCATATACCTCCTCATAGTGTCTCAACAAGCCGGAAAAATCCCTCAAGTAAATCGACTTCATGAGTAATTCAAAGTGTGCATGGTCGAATTTTTTTCCAGTTTCTCTTTGCACCGGAATGGATGCATCAACCACGACAAGCGTGGCCGCATCAACCTTCGTCATGACCTCCGACAACGGACATATTTTGATGGGTGCGCCGGGATGGGTAACCAGAATATGACGGCCCAGGCACGGACAGTTGGGGGGCATATTCACATCATACATTAGCACCGGTACTGACTGTCCATCTTTGGTAAACAAGGCAGGAACGTGAAGCATCTTAACTTCCATACAATGGCAACGATCGTGGTAAATATCCTCATGCCAATCGCAAAACGTCCAGTCCTTAAGCTGATGTGTAGGATCAAAATAGCATTTGGTAATTTGCGTTGAGGCGTCACCAGCAAACATCAATCCCAACTCACCCATTTTTTCAGGAGCTATTCTCCCCCCCCCAAATACTTCATTGATCAACGTGCCGTCTGAGGATGAGTAATAGGATTGACGACATTTCTCTTTAATAGCCGGTAAATTGAATTCGGTCAGGACAAACACACCCCGCTGTGCAAGCTCCCTAAGGATAGGCTTAACAACTTCCCACTCATCATCATTATTGGGTGTAACGAACTGACAATCATCAGAGACAATTTTCAAATAACTGCCACCGCGGCAGCCAGCCACCAATAATGGCCTGTTCTCGGGAGCTTCTACCACTATCCGACCCTGATGAGAAACTCGGACGACGTTGCCTGATTCTTCGGAAGTATCTACCGCCTCGCCCAGCAACATGAAAGGTGAAAGACATGTCTGCCCGGATTGAGTATTGCCAAAAGAGATTATTTCGATATACACAGCTTACTCCAACAGTGGTAAACCCTCTCGCTTGGACATTGCTCCAACATAATCGTTCAATAAAAGCGATCTTTTTTAATTCGGCCCGACAAGGGTATCTGATGATTTTTACGGGCAAACAGTGCTCAACAGTCCCTCACTTCATCACTTTACCAATGTTCTTATTGAGTTGATCGACTTCAGCGTTATGCTCCTGTTTTATCCGGGCAATCGTGGCCACCAGTTCCTACTCTCCATTCTCACTCAGATCAGGGCAATAGTGACTTGGCACTAATCTCCCCTGCCTGCCCAAAGTGACTTGAACAAGGCTGAAGGGAGTGCAGCACTGATTCAAAGTACATTCAGGCGTGGAGAGTTCAGGCATCTGCCAGGGATAGCTGAATGCAGGATTTTTTATGATTGGATAATGCTTTTAGCGAATGTTTATTCAGCACTTTTTGCACTGAACTCATTGAACTGTGCGACCTACTTCTTCGACAAGCTGAGAAAGAAAGGAGTGCGTTGGTATTTTCGGGCCTACCACTATTTTCGTTACTAAACCGTGGAACTAAAATATCACGCCCAACCCGTCATTAATTTCAAACTTTATCCCTGGCCTGTAAAGCAACAACTTCTGCCGACTGCACCATAAAGGGCTCAAGCACCTTTTTTATTACATCTGAAATGCCAGTCAGTATTTGTAATAAGTCCGTCCCTTTGGCTAATAGGGACATTAGTTTTTCACTTCTTTCAGAAGCGTTAAAATAGTCATCAGTAAAGATACAGCCAGGGGTACCGTTTATCACCAGCCCATTTAAACAGGCATCAACAAAGTGTTTTTGCTGGTAAGCATCGGCCAGTTCTTGCAGTTCTTTTATGGCCACAAGTT
>JAQFVO010001247.1 GCA_027942505.1 Endozoicomonas sp.
TCATGGCGCCCATGTGGTAGTGGGTACCCCCGGGCGGGTACAGGATCACCTGCGCAAAGGAACCCTGTCGCTGGCCAGAGTCAACACGCTGGTACTTGATGAAGCCGACAGAATGCTTGATATGGGGTTTATTGATGCCATTGAGATGATCATCAGCCACTTGTCCGGGCCACGACAAACCCTGCTTTTTTCAGCCACCTATCCCACCGGCATCAAAAGCTTGAGTGAACGCTTCCAAAACCAGCCGGTCACCGTCACTGTTGAGCACACCCACAGCCACGAACAGATTGAGCAACGTTTCTACCACGCAGAATCAGCCGACAAACCGGCCATGCTGGTCCGGCTGCTGCAACACTATGAGCCGCACTCTGCGGTTATTTTCTGCAACACCAGGCAGAGCTGCAAAGCGGTGGCCACATGGCTTTACGAAGCCGGCTATCGTCCGCTGGTGCTGCACGGCGATATGGAGCAAAAAGAGCGCGACCAGATGCTGGTGCGCTTTGCCAACCACAGTGCCACCGTGCTGCTGGCCACCGATGTGGCCGCCAGGGGGCTGGATATTGCCAATCTTGGTGCCGTCATCAACTACGACCTGAGCCGTGATCCCGAGGTGCACGTTCATCGCATCGGGCGGACTGGGCGGGCTGGCCAGAAAGGTCTGGCGCTGAGCCTGCACACCCTGGCAGAGCAATACAAGCTGGACAGCATCAGTACCTATCTCAATAGCCCGCTGATGTTCGGTGATCCGGCGCTGCTCACCGGCAGGCGCGAGCCGGGCCACGCCCCGATGGTTACTCTGGCCATTGACGGTGGTCGCAAAAATAAGGTTCGCCCCGGTGACATTCTTGGTGCGCTCACCGGTGACGCCGCCATGAGTGCTGAGCAAGTGGGAAAAATCAATATCTTTGATTATGTTGCCTACGTGGCTGTGCGTCGTGAGAGTGCCCGACTGGCACTGAATCGTCTGGAACAGGGCAAGATCAAGGGGCGGAAATTCAAGGTGCGTCGGTTGTAGAAAACTGACCAGAACTGGCCTCAGAGCCTGATCAGACCGACCCATGCACTACTTTATAGAGCTGCGGGAGGAGCTAATCAGGGCAATCGAGAAAAATCAGGTGCAACGTGTGAAAAAGGTTCTCTCACTCGAATTCATCTGAAGAGGAGTGCTCGCCCCGGTATTCATATAAGGACTGGAGCTTGTTGTCCTCAAGCATATCTTCCAGAGGTTCCAGGCAAGTGCTGACCACTTCATCAGAGCTGAGGGTGCCTTCGCTGATGTGGCTCAGTGCCACTTCCCGAAGACGATCATCCATAAGTACGAGGGTTATCGCCTGCACAACTCGCTGGGCCAGAACAGGCCGGTAATTTTTGTTCCAATACTCCCGCGACCATGTCAATTGCTCCAGAAAGTCCAACATGTCTTCCGCCTGTTCCGGCTGAAGGTTCAGCTGGGGTGTGTCCATGTTGGTGCAGGCAAGATCCCACCAGAAGCCAAGCGCCTCCGGTAAGTTATCAAATATCTTATGGGGTCGTCTCGTCTCTTCACTGGTAGTGTCGAAGTGTACACCGGGCATTTTTGTAGCACGAAGCTGGCCAATGTCGGCATCAGACAGTCCGGTAAATTGCAGGTCGACGGTGAAAGGGGCCCGCGAATTGCGAGAACCCAGATTGGTAATCCAGTCAGGCACGGCTTTCAGGCGGGTGCAATGATTCAGATCGACACCTTTTGCCACGGAAAAGTTACCGGACATGTTCGCCAGGTGATGGCAATACGAGAGATCAAGCGTGCCACCCACGATAAATTTACCTGACACGTCAATCAAGCGTTTGCAAAATTTAAAATGAGCACTGCCTTGCACAGAAAAGTGACCGGACAGATCCCTCAGGTGACGGCAACTGGAAAGGCAAAGCAACTGACCGATGGAGAAGGTACCTGGCAGATCAACCAGACCCTTCATCTCGAGTGCACTGAGACTTTGATTCACGGTGACAGACCCGGTGATGCTTTCCAGAAGGGGGCAGGTGTGAATATATAAGCTGCCCCCCACAAAAAGGTTTGCTGATATGGTTCGAAGTTCGGGGCATTCAGTTATGAACACAGTCCCCGTAAAAGAGATATTTCCAGACAGACATTTCAGGTTGGGGCAGTTAGAGATTTGGACACAACTACTATCCACTTCGTAAGAAATATCGTTGCTCAATCCACCACTGAGGATCAGTGTCATCAACTGTTCTTTGCTGACTTGTTGTGATGGCAGAACAGAGCGATCCCGAAGTAGGGGTGTTGCCGCTGCCTCATGTTGGGGGGGGCTGGTTCGGCCATTGTTCAGTTCTGGTTTTGGCACCGGATAACCGGCGGTTCTGGAACGGGTGTTGTGAGCAGGTGGGGAGTTGAATCGAGAACGGGTGTTGCCAGCATGAGGAAAGTCGAAGCCAGTATTCATATGTAAAAAACCTGTAGTGATTATTACCGAACGGTTGGACAACAGGTTACGGGCAAAGTTCTGACGACCTCCTGTGACTTCACTGCGACGACTTGGAAGGATGTCAGCTCAACCTTTTGATGGGTACAGGAACCGGTTCTGGTGCTTTGGCAACCATAAGCTGACTTTACCAGCTGGTTGCCACGGCCAGACAAGGTGTACCCCGGTTTGCCAACATCATTACCTGGATAGGGAAGGGAACTATTTCCAGAGCATCGTACTCCAAATATTAATGACACCATTCACGCAGCATTTTAATTAAGGAGTTCAGCCATGGATAGCGTATCGAGTTCTGTATCTGGAAGTTCTGCTGGTACCCACATCAGCCACAGTCGGGCCTCCTCTCCTGACGCAGCCGGTTCTCCCAGGCCAGTCAACGTTCCCCCTCACTTAGCCGGAAGCTCTCCCGCAGTCAGCCGGCCGCCATCCATTAACGGCTCCGTCAGAAGCGTCGATTCGGGAGGTGCTCCCGGGCTCAGGCCATCCAGTGCCAGCCAGCCCGCACCCAATGCTGCCCTTAATAATATGGAATTGCCTCAACTGTCACAGGAAGGCAACAAACGGCTCGCAGCAGCGAAAGAGGCTTACACCAAGTACGGCAGCATCAATATTGCGCAGCAGGCAAAGCAGGTGCTCGGGCCCTTCGTCGATGCCTGCACTGCCAATGAAAATAGTCGCGATGACATGCTTGACGCACTCATGATGATCCGACTACCCAGCAGTGCTCCCACTAATCTTACGGTCACCATCCAATTTCCCGGGCAGCCGTCAAAGTCTTTGATTCCGCCGGACCGGAAGCAGCTGGAAGATCTCCCTAATGCAGAAATCATCAAATGTTACCAGATGGCCAGTCAGGCCATGGATAACTGGTCACAGGAGAATGCTCAGTCAGCCAACGCCCTGGCCACAGCTCAACAACAGCTTAATGACGCTGTGGACGCCCTCAAAGCGGTCAGGGAGGCCATCGATAAGAAAACCAGGGAGATGACTAATCAACCCGGCAGCAGTCAGCTTGAGGTTCAGTACCAGGAGTTTGTCGACAAGGGCGTTTCTATCCACAGTGTCAGTACTGCTGAGCAAATTGAAGTCTCAGGTGCTCCCGGCAACCCAAGTCCCCAGCCCTAGGAGGCTGTCCCCGAATAATTTCCTCTTTTTGCCTCGGAGGCACAGAGTAAAAGATTTTTTCTTTACTCCGTGCCTGCAAGTGTTCACTTGATGGATTACATAGTAATGTGGCAGTTAATCAAGGACAATTCTCAGGAGGCTGTCCGAGCAAAGTGTTAGCAATTCCCGCCCACACAGCGCTTTTAGCTCTTGCCAAACAGCGTGTTGTGGATCACTTCCAGCTCCTTCATCTTTTTTTCGTGCGAGATCCTTGCGTTGCTGTCCAGTGAGTCGCTGGCCTCCTTGATCAGCGCTAGCCTGATTGACCGCTCTGATGCATCTGCACCCAGATTAAGTTCGCCAAGCGCTTCTAACTGAGCTGGATCAAGCGGCTCTTTCAACAGCGGCTTTTTGACGGGAACGTCAAAACTGAGATACCTCTTTGCCGCGTTAACAATTTCCTCGGACTTGGACAGATCACTGCTGTTGGCCAACAGTTCTCTGAAAGCACTCTTGGCCACGCTCATCTCGTTATACGTGCTGGGTACCTTAAGCAATTCGCGATCCGCAACCAGGGACTGATACTCTGGTTCGACCGGAGCGACGGATGTCAGCTCATCGGGCGCGGAGTGCGCACTCCCAGCCTGATCAAGCGGCTGTTGCCCTTGCTGTACATATTCTTCCTGTTCTGCTAACACGGCCATTCTGATATTCGGTGATACTGGCTGTGCGTGAGACGACGAGACCAGCAT
>JAQFVO010001267.1 GCA_027942505.1 Endozoicomonas sp.
CCATTGGTTACGGAATCCATCTCACCCCCAGTCCTATCGGTGGTACGGCATTCCGGCTGGTCGCTTGTATCCCCGCCCGACTGGGCGAGGCTTTACGCGAAAACATGGTAAGCCGGTGACAACAACCAGCCTGAACTCGCATTGTCCGCCAGTATAAACCCATGATTACGAAGGTGGTCATCACTGTTGGAAACCAGAATATTAAACGCCAGCCGCCGCCAGAGCTGAGCAAGATCAGCCTGTGTGTTTGCCCCTTGCTCAATAAGAAACTGTGCCAGCTCCAGGTAGCTTGCTCCATCATCACCATCATAGTAACCCAGCTGAGTCATCGCTGATGAAAAGTGACGCCGCACCTGCCCATAACGATCAAAGCGCTGGGTAAGAAAAGTATGGTGTGAGCTATTAAAACGCTGGATTTTACAGGGAGCCATGTTAATACCGGCATCTGTTGCCATGCGATAAACCAGATACTCCCAGGCGCCCACATCATAACCATCATAACGGCTTGGAAATTTCGCCAGCCAAAGATCATCGCCATCGCGTACACAGGCTTTGGGGCGTGCGCCACCTAACGACGAGCCGGGAGAAATCAGCATAAACAGCCACTTAAGATAATCCGGGTTATCCAAATCCTGATTCAGCTCAACCTGACTAACCGCACACTCCAGTTCCCGCAGACTTGAAAATGGTGGGGCAGCCAACCGTTCATTACTATCAAGAAAAGGCCCACTGTCGGACAATTTAAACCGCAGCGCCCCCATACGACAGATATCATGCACACCCAGCAGGTAATCCGATTCATTGAGCCGCTGAACACGCCGCCCCTCCTGTCTGGCCAGAACCGCTTCGCGCCTTTGCATCAATAAACGCCCCCAGCGATCCGGACACGAATCCATAAAGACCCGAAAATTGCGCGCATCATTATTAAACTGATCACCGGAGAACAGCTTCAGCTGGGGATCTATCTGTACCGCAAACGGTGAACTTAACCAGCTTTCGACATAAGCAAACCGGTAAACTTCTGCACCCCGAACCAGATCAACCTCTAATATGCCTACCAGTTCGGGCTGTTCCATCGAATGCCAATGGGCGTAAACCCAAACAGACTTGCTCATAACTGGCACCTTCCCTTTAAAATAAATCTGAATTACGTTCGTTATTTTTGCGCCGGGATGTTAGCAACTCAATATCCTGTAACTTGCGGCCAAACTCATCATCTAATGCCACCTTCGCTAAATCTTCAGCCAACCCTAATGCTGATAGCACTACAAGATAGTGGCCAATGGAAACACCGGGTTCACCCCGGGTGATATTGCGAAGGGTCGGCATAGACAGACCGGTACGCTCAGACAATCGGGTTTGGGTGATCTTTCGGCGTTTCATCGCCAGGGCAATATTCTCGCCCAGTGTTTTCAACAGCCGCAGATCCTTGGGAAAAACAACAGCAGAGCGAGAAGACATGAAACTAAACCTTCATAGAAACCAATTAAATGGAATTATAGTTTCAATTTTACAGAAGTCCATTAAACAAGAAAGAAGCCTTTTAATAACCGCCCCGGTTTTCACTGCTCAATACCAACTCCACAACCGGCACCTCCCATTGCGAGCATTTATGCATGCCCCGGAAAGCTTCCTCAGAATCCTCCAGACGCCTTCGAACCATGGCAATCACACTCCCCTGTAACGAGGAACCATTGCCCTGATCAAGCTGATGCACAAGGGATGGATTATTTCGGATCATGGTTTTGGACAGCGCTGCCACGGCCTGACCATCGGCTAACAACAGGATGGCGTCCTTATCCCTTTTCAGGGTTACTGTAAAACCCGCATTCAACCCGGCAAGTACCCCATGAATGGGGTGTGCTTCCGGCATTGAGCCAGCGTAACTCAAATAGAGGTCAGCCAACCCCATCAGATAGAATTGCTGCTGTGGGTAATCACCAGAGGGTTCCACTGCACGAGTCAGACACCCATCACCCAGTTCGCTTTTCAAAAGAGCTATCAATGGATTGTTCACATCCTGGCGCTGGCAGATCACCAACTGCTCCATTGACCGGGTCATGCCCACGTAAAAAAGCCGACGTTCTTCTTCTATGATATCAACAGGGATAATGGCTGTTCCTGACTCTCTGGAATGATAAGACAACCATCCACCATCCAGCATAACCACCACCGGGAACTCCATGCCCTTGGCACCATGCACCGTACCCAGATGGACACCATTTCCCAGTCTCTGTTCCCGCCGTGTTTCCCGAAGGTAGTCCACCATATGAGCCACCAGCGCACTGACCGGTAATTCTGCCCCGCCGGTTTCCTCCTCCCAGCTATCCAGCAGTGCCATGACTTTCTGCTGCCAGGGTCCCGGAGGCAGTGACAGTTCTTCCAGCCAACGTCGTATACCATGGCAATCCGCCACACTGTCACGGTGTTCATTCAGGCAGCGAAGCGTTTCGTCAAATTCACGAATCCGGAAAAGTGGCAGATTCTGACCACTCTCCAGCGGCAGGCTGACAGGAAACCCCGCCTGCTCCAGGGCACTACGAATATGGGTCAGCTCTTTTTTGGCAATACCGTGACGGGCCAGTATTGCACATTGACTCCACTCCAGGTCAGGCATCCGTTCTTTCAGACGCTGCAACTCCTGAACCACCGCCAGGGTCTGCTGGCGAATACCGGCACAGGCGAGTATCTGCACCCGCCCCCTGGCTACAGGGTCCAGGCTGTCGAGACTGCCGCCCTCCGGCAAGTGTTGCCGTGCATCATTAATACGGATCTCCTGATGGGTTTTCATACGATTTTTATTATGGCCAATTACGCCATTGGCAGCGCTGATAATATGACCGGAAGATCGATAGTTCTGCACCAGGTAATGTCGTTGCGCCTGATAATCCTGTTCAAACTGTCGTATGTATTCGACGCTGGCCTGACGAAAACCATAAATACTCTGATCATCATCACCCACGGCCATTATGCTCAATTTCTGCTCACCCTGTTCCAGGGTACGTCCGGCAATGGCCGAGATCATCTCATACTGCCGGGCATCAATATCCTGATACTCATCCACCAGGATATGTTCAAAACCTGCCAGCAGACGCTCCCGGGTCTGATCCCCGAGAATGCCCGGCAACAGGGTTTCACCTTTCAGCAATGCTGTTGCCCTGGGAATCAGCTCATCAAAATTAAAGACATTATTCTGCTGTTTGCCGGCGGACGAACTGCGATTTCCACCAACATCCGGGGCCTGAAAGCTGGTGCCGGTCAGACGCATGGCCAGGCCATGAAAGGTCTGCACCGTCACTTCCCGGGCTTCCCGGCCCAGTAATTGATAAAGCCGCCTGCGCAACGTCACTGCGGCACTGTGGTTATAACAAAGCACCAGGATACTGTAGGGCCGAACCCGCTGAACCCTCATCAGATAAGCACAACGATGCACGACAACCCTTGTCTTTCCGGAACCAGGCCCCGCCAGCACCAGCATATTCTGCCCCACCGGAGCCTGAACAATCGCCTGCTGCTGCGGATTCCCCAGTGATTCAACAATGTCTTTCAGGGACTGCTCGCTGGTGGCCAGCTCCAGCAACTTTCTGCGGTCCTTAAAGTAGCGGTTAAGAAAGCCGGCGTTATCCAGCTGAAAATAGTCCTGAACCAGACGCAGCGCCGAAGCCATTTTCTCCAACCCCAGCTTCACATACTCATTCATCACATGAACCTGGGAAATTCGGGCCTTATAATGGCGGAACAGTGGATCGTAATCCCCTTTGTTATAGCGTCGGCTACGGGCTTCATTGTTCATCTTCAGCGTCATGGCCTGGCGGAAAACAGCCAGCCCCTGCTGGAGAATAATGGCACCCTGCTCATGCAGAAATAGCAAACCCCGCTCCAACGCCGCCAGCTCTTTGCCTTCACGAATATCCAGCGTCATATCCTGTTTGACACTGTCCATCAGCGATTCCAGGGAGAACTCAACCAGCACCTCACTCAGGGAAGACTGTTCAGAGTCTTTAATCGCCCGGATCAGTGCTGTCAGGATATGCTGGGACAAGGCGTGTCGTTTTTCCATGGTTGCCAGAATGTTGGCCCAGCTACGGCAGAGCCTGAGACTGTAATGGTCTTTATAGATATACCTGAATTCTACGCTGCCTATTGACGACGCCAGCCCTTTGCCATCTTCGGCCAGGCTTTTCAGCAGATTTTTCAGCAGGTCAGGATTGGCATAATCCAGCCCTTTATCCACAAGAGCCTGATTCAACTGGCGCAGATCCAGAGGAAAGGGTTCTTTTTCATAGTCATCAGGATGGGCTTCCCGCAAGCTATCCAGCATGGCCTTTTCTAACCGGCACAGTTTCTGACAGACATCACGGGCATTATTGCGCCCTTTGGGCCTGAGAAAAGCAGTCATCAACAAACCGTTGGAGACCAGCCCCACATCCGCCATCTGATTAAGGATGGCCATAATATCTGTGGTATTCAGCGGGGTATTTTTATCCTGTGCTTTCAGATGACGGCCAATATCCTCCGCCAGCCGATCCGCGCTTATGCCCTCATCTGGATCGGCATTAATCAGCGCAGAGAGCACCATTAGCCACTTTTTCCGGTTAGCTTCGGACAACTGCAAGGTATCCAGCTTTCCCTTTGCCTCTTCCAGGGTGCTGAACAGGGGTTTGCCCTGAAACACCTGGTTAGCATTTTCATTTCTTTCCAGGTAACCACCACGCTCCAGCCAGGCAATGGCCGTTTTTACTTTGGTATCTGCTGATTTATCATCCAGATCAAAAGAGGTATCCACGGCATCGGAGCGCAATAGCTCACCGGAAGTAATCACAATATCCTGCCCTGGTTGTTTTTCCAGTCGCCGGAGTCCGCGCAAAATCTGTTGAATATCATTCAGGTGAACTTCAGACAAAGCCCCCAGCTTGAACTGGGTTTCAATATCCTGATCGTCAAACAGCAAAATACACTCAGCAGGTTGCTCATCACGACCGGCACGCCCCGCTTCCTGCAGGTAATTTTCCAGAGAGCCGGGAATATCCGCATGAATAACCAGCCGTACATTATCTTTATCCACCCCCATGCCAAAGGCATTGGTGGCACAGATAATATCGATCTCCCCAAGGATAAAACCTTCAAGAATCACTTTTTTGGCGGGAACTTCCAGACCGCCATGAAAATGACCAACGGTCAGAGGTCTTTCCGTTTCTTCAGAATACTGATTAAGCGCCCTGGACAAAAACTGCGCCAGTGCTTCGGTATTTTTCCTGGTAGCACAATAAACGACACAACACCCATTCTCCGGCAGGCGTTCCAAAATCAGTTCCGACACCCGGCCATATTTTGCGGCATGGGTGACCAGGTGCACTTCATAGGAGAGGTTGGAACGCTCAACGCCACCCTGAAACAGGGTCAGGGTCTGCCCTAGATGGCTGGAAAAATGGTCACGGATATCGTCTATCACATCGTGCTTCGCGGTTGCGGTATAACAGGCCACCGGAGGCAGTGGCTGCTTATTGCCAAGCGACTGTTCCCGAATAAATCGGCCTGCATAAAGATAATCCGGCCGGAAGTCATGCCCCCACTTGGACAGGCAATGGGCTTCATCAAAAACCCAGCAACCGACTTCCCGCTGGCTCAGGGTATTAATCACCGACTTGTTCCGTAACTGTTCCGGTGACAGATACAGCAGGCCAATATCGCCAAGGCGCACTTGTTCCAGAATAGCCCCCCGCTCCGGTGGCGTTAACATTCCGTAGATGGCTGCGACGGCCATGGAGCCGGTTTTCTTTTTCAGGTTATCCACCTGGTCTTTCATCAATGCCTGCAATGGCGAAATAATCACCGTCAGCAAACCACGACGGTAATAACGAACCAGACCGGGAATTTGAAAGCAAATGGATTTACCGCCGCCGGTGGGCAGAATACCCAGCAATGGCTGGTCATTCATGCCCTCAAGCACAATATCCCGTTGCAGTGGCAGCCCTTCTTTGGTTTTACGGTAGTCCGGATAATTAAAGTAGCGCTGGAGCTGCCGCACCGGATCATGATTTTCTGAACAGTAACTACAGGATTCATCAGCGCAGTGCTGATCCCGGAGCTGCTTAAGGAGACCGGGGATCTCCGGAAAGCGATGACGGACCCAGCCCGGTATAACCGAATTACCCCCGGATACTTTTAGCCAGGCAACACAATAGGGCAACAGCACCCGCATTTGGGTTTTGGGCAAATACCGAATGGCCACACGACGAATCTGCTTTGGACAAACCAGACCTTTGCATAACCGCACCAGGGCCTGTAACACATCCGGCCCAGCGGTAAACGGTTTATCAATTAACGTCTGAAAAACCGCAGCCAGCCCGTCAAATGATGCCCCGATAACCTCCGGCTGCTCATTATCGGTGTGACCACAACGCCCACCCTGCTGGTGGCCTGTGGCAAAACAGAAATGATAAAACCGGATCAGGTCAGGTTCACTCTGTGCACTTTCCCGGAAACTCTGATATTGCTCGGTAAAGATGGACAGCGCCAGCCGGGCATCGGCCACCGGGTCATTAATAGCATCCTTTACTAACTTATAATCCTTTACCAGACGATGGTAAGGATTACGGGGAAAAGCCAGGGGAGACAGAAACAGGGTATCAATCACCGGTTTGGACAATAGCTGCAAATCGGGCTGAAGGGATTGCAACACTGGTAAATCATGGCCGATCAAATTATGGCCAAGCACAAAGCGGAAAGGCTGACAAAAGGTATCCAGCCGCTGTAAGGCAGTCATAACCTCTTTTCGCTTGCCCCCCTGGTATTCAAACTGCTGTATCTGGTCGCTGGTTACCAGAGCTTCAGGGTGACTGATAAGCGGATTATGATAAGCCCCGAAATGCTGGATAGTTCCCTGACCAGTGGTTTCCAAGTCAAGAGCAATAATCTCCGGAAGCAAAGCCTGCAATCCGGGACTATTAATAGCAGTGACCTTTTTTTGATAATTCTCATTATTGAGATCAGGCGTTGAAGAGCCGGAAGTATCAGACTGGCTGCTGGTCATAGTGTATCGTCCGTAAGATACAGAGTATTCTAATTCGACAGCCTGTCCAAAAGAAACAGGGCTGACTTAACAGTCCTGTCTTGATGTCATAACACACCCTGAAAAATCCTGGGGGTGCAAGCAAGGGTTTTGTCATGACCTGGCTTCGCGTCATGACAAAACGGCTGACTCAGTGTGCACTCAGAGGTTGCGAAGTCGTTTCACTCCATCGCGGGTTTATTAATTTCTCTGCCAGAAAAATTCCTTCCAATTATTGGGTGATGTATCAAAACCGTTGATAGTAGTTTTGTGAGATAAATTCTCCAATGACCTTGTCATGAATATCTATTGATCTTGAGAAGCAAATAGTCCTTCTGGCT
>JAQFVO010001292.1 GCA_027942505.1 Endozoicomonas sp.
ATTAACCCATCCCTGTTCAGTATTGCCGTCGATGGGCAGAGTGAGTCAGTCAGCAGCCTGGCGATTAATGGTCGGCAAATCACTCTGACCCTCTCCGGAACCGTAACGGATGGGCAGGAAGTTACTCTGAACTACAACCCGCCTTCGGCTGACGGTGCTCTGAACCATGACCGTGCCGAGGATCTGGCGGGTAATGACGGTTCGGCAGTTGTGAATTTGTCGGTTACCAACTTGACCAACAGTGGCGGGAACCCGGAAGTAGTGCGCCTTTACAGTGATGACGCGGCGCAGTGGTATGGCGATGGTGATACCATTACCATCAAAGTGGAGTTCTCCGAGCCGGTTGAGGTGAATGGACAGCCCACCTTGCAACTGGAAACGGGTACCATAGACCGACTTGCTACCTACAACAGTGGTTCCGGAACTAATACTCTGTCGTTTACCTACACAGTGAAAAATCCCGATGAGTCCGCTGACCTCAATGCGTTATCCATCTCGGCACTGGATTTGAACCGCGGCACCATCACGGACCTGTTGCACAATAACGCCAACTTGCTGCTGCCAGATCTGGATTCAGGGGAAGCCCTTGGCCAAAACAGCGATATCAGGATCGATACTGTTGCCCCCACCATAGGGCTGAGCAGTAGCACTGCCACAGCTTCAGGGGTCCTGATGTTGTCGGGCAGTGGCTTCCATTCCCTCCTCTCACCAGGTGAATTATCGGATACTGACCTGACGGGCCGTCTTGACTGGTCAAAACTGTCCTGGCGTGTTGTCGATAGCAGCGGCAGCAACACGGATATCAGCTTTACCGCAGCAGATATCGACTCGGTGCAGACAGTGAATGATCAGCAACTGACCATTAAGATAGGCACCAGCAAGCTGTCTAGCCTGCGGGCAACCCCAGGCTTTGGTAATGATGGTGGCCAGGATCTGATCCGGATTACCAGTGATGGCTTCTTCCAGGATGCTGCCGGTAACACCATGAGCGATGCCAACAGTGCCGGGGTTGAGATTTTTATCCTGTCCCCCGACGGCATTGCTCCAACCGTCACCGGCATCAGCAGTCTGACGGCGGACGAGGAATATGCTGCCGGCTCCGTTATCCGTTTGCAGGTGAGTTTTGATGAGGTGGTTGAAGTGACCGGCATGCCAGTACTGTTGATGGGTACTGGCGACAACATTACTGCTGCTCGATTCAACTCTGGCTCCGGTACCCGTGAGTTGGTGTTTGAGTATACCGTGCGAGCAGGGGATGAGGCATTGGACCTGGATGTACTCAGTGCCAGTGCTCTACAGCTCAATGGTGGCACCATCAAAGACCTGTCAGGTAATACGGCCGTGCTGGCCGTGCCGGTTGCTGGTAATAGCGACTCGCTGGCTGACCGGAGTAACCTGATGATTGACACTACTGCTCCGGAAGTCTCGATTACTGCTGTGACACTGGCTCCCGAAGGCGGGGATGACCAGAAGCTGACCATCAGTGGCAGCGGTTTCGATACCTTGCTGGGCATGGACGAATCCGTTGGTCTGACTCTGGTGGGAGATGACCTGTCACGCTTTGACTGGAGCCGGTTGGCCCTTGAGCTGACTCAGCCTGATAACAGCGTTGACACCATTAGTCTTGAGCAGTCCGATATCGGTTCAGTGGTGATTAACAACAATCAGGTGGAGATCATCATTGACGAGGGCGTCGGCAAGGTGCTGGATAACAACGGTTTCAGTACCACGGTTGGTGATGTAACCCTGACCCTCGACGAGGGCTTTATGGCAGACCGGGTGGGCAACCGCTCCACTACGGACACTCTGACCGATGAAGTTGTCAGCGTTACTACCACAGGGGCGACGGTGGTCAGTGTCAGCGCTGATACCGCTGATGGCAGTTACAAAGACGGAGACCAGATTGATATTCGGGTACGGTTCAGCGAAAAAGTCACACTGCAAAATTACGATGCCAACAATGACCCGCTGTTGCTGCTGCTCAATGACCGGCAACCCGGTCAGGGTGACCCCTTTGGCGGCAATGCCGTTTATGTCTCTGGCAGTGGCTCCCGGGAGCTGGTGTTCCGTCATACAGTGTCGGTGGGTGAGAGCATTGATGACCTGAACTACCGGGACACCAGTTCCCTGTCATTTGCTAATGACGTGTTCGGGATGGCTGCTACGGGCTCTCTGGTCAATGGTGCCGGAAACAGCGCCACGCTGACGCTGCCCGGCACCAACAGTTCCGATTCTCTGGCGGGTAGCAGCCAGATCGTGGTGGATACCAGTATTCCGACCGCCGCCATCACTGATGCCGCCTACGACGAAGTTAACAATCAGTTGTTACTGCAGGGTGTGGACTTTGATCAGCTGTTGAACAGTGATGAAAGTGCAACAAAGGATATCTCCGCTCGACTGGACTGGAGCAAGCTGGTAATCGACATCGACATGGATGGAGATGTCACCCGTAACGTCACCTTCTCTGAGAGCGACATTGTCTCCTCCAGGCTGGCGGGCAACAACATGTTGACCATTCAGCTTGGCGATACCAAGGCTGGTGAACTGGAAGGCATTTTTGGCTACAAGGGGGTTGCAGATGGCGTTGATATCCAGGCCGGTTTTCTCAGGGATCTGGCGGGTAATGAGGGGGTAGCCTCAGTCAGCGACCTGACCCTGGACTACGCTGACAACGCAGCCCCAAGCGTAGTGCGGGTCAGCCTGGAGGAACCCGGCAGCTACAAGCCGGGGGATGAGGTGGCGATTTTGCTGGAGCTGAGCGAAGTGGTGAACATCACAGGCGTGAACGCAGCTGATGACCTGACTAAGCCAACCCTGCTGCTGGACAATGGAGCCACGGCCTATTACGACAGTGGTGCGGGCAGCGATACACTGAGGTTTATCTACACCGTCGGTAACAACAACAGTGAAACCAGTGGTGGGCTGAATTACAGTAGTATCAATGCGCTCTCCATTCCTGCCGGTACAACAATTATTGACAATGCCGGGAACGGGATGGCTACCGCTCTGCCGGCACTGGACAGCAGCGATTCGCTTGCTCAGACTGGTCAGGGAATTATTGATGTTGCCGGTCCAACAGTTATATCCGTAGATTCATCATCTTCCGATGGGGTGTATGCAGAAAATGATTATATCAACCTGGCGGTCACATTTGACGAGCCAGTGTATGTGACAGGTGATCCAAAGCTTAATCTGAATGTGAGTCAGAGCCAATGGGCGGATTATGTTATTAACTACAGTTCCCAGCACGGCAGTAACGCTCTGTGGTCTGCAAAAGACGCTTTGGGTAAACCGGATGTTTTTGAGTACGCCGATAACCCAAATGCCTGGTCAGCTTCCGGCAACAATGTTGGGTCACAGTTCCTAAGCCTTGGGTTTAATACACCTCTTTATGCCACAGGCGTGACCATCAGGGAAACCCTGGGCAGCGGTTTTGTGACAAAGGTCGAAGTCATTAAATTGGATAATAGTACTGAAACGGTTTGGAGTGGTTCTGATACCTCTGCATTCGGTTCTATTAATGATTTTGAAATATCCTGGCCCCAGACAAGCGATCTGGTGAAAGGTGTAAAAATCACTGTCGACACTAACAGTTCAAACCAGTGGGAGGAAATCGATGCTGTCCAGCTGCATGGCAGGCCAGATATCCTGGCTGCTGCAGACTTTGTCTCCGGGTCTGGTGGAAACACCCTTAATTTCAGGTATCAGGTACCTGACGGTGCCCAGATTGATGAGCTTGACGTCGACTCAGTTACTCCCTTTGACTTAAGCAACAGCAGTATCACAGATCTCGGAGGCAACGTTGTTGATACTGGCTCGATTCCTATTGGTGTGGACAGTAATTCCCTCGCCTCTCAATCGAACATAGAAATAGACAGTATTGACCCTGTTACTCCCGAGCTTGATACCATTATGGTACTGCGCCTGATGGACAATAGGATAATTCTTACCGGCCCTGACCATGATGATGATATGGATGGAACGGGGAACAGAAACAAACTTCATAAGTTGGTTGGTGACAGTACGTTTGATTGGAGTAATTTCGTTATCAAGGGAACCGATGGCTTTGGCAATGAAACACAATTTTACTTCAACGACTCAGACATTGTGGGAACGGCCGTACTTGATTCTGCCAGTTGGTCAGATACACAATTTGCCAAGTCCAGATACAACATAGACTTCTCCTCTGATGCTATGGATCGCCTGAGAGCCTGGGATGGATTCAGTACGTTTGCGAATGACATGACGGTAAGTGTTGAAGAAGGCTGGCTTATGGATTCGTCAGGAAATGCGGCGGGTGTTGTTACGCCTGCAGACGGAGGTGCCGCATTTACTCTGGTAGCCAGTGAGGTGGGTACACCGAGCATTCCGGAAGCGAGAATCAAAAGTATCTACACGACTCATGATGGCCATTTCAAGGAAGGCGATATTGTCAAAATCTTCGTTGTATTTGATCAAAAAATTGATGTTGACTCGAGCGGTGGGGCTACCACCATTACTTTGAATAATGGTGGTACTGCTAATCTGATTACTGCGGATGGGCGCACCAGCCTTCTGGAGTATCACTACACCGTCGGCGCTGGTGAAGATGTTTCAGAACTTGACCTGCAACAGACTGATGCCTTTGGCAGCTCCGCCACTGCAACATTCAGCACCGATTTTGGTCTGGCTCAGGTGCACTCAAGTAACCCACCCGTAGGCAGTGATCAAGGATCACTTGTCAATAACAATACGATCAATATTGATACAACCGAACCTCAAGTCACTATTTCATCGGCAAACTATGATCCCGACTTCAATCAGCTGGAATTATCGGGTACCAACTTCAACGATATTTTAAGTGCTAATACCCCGGCACAAAGCACTGAATTGAGGCTGGTCCTGGACTGGAGCAAGCTGAGTTATCAGGTTAACGGTTTACTCACCGAGACCTTCAGTGAAGACGATGTACTGTCTGCCAAGGTGGTGGATAACACCAGTCTCATTATTGAGTTGGCAGCAGCCAAGGCTGACAGTATTGAGGCCAACACCGGTGGTGACTACAGCAATGACGAATTGAATATTGCCGCCGGCTTTATCAGGGACCTTGCCGGTAACGTGGCGACCACTGATGCTCTGTCCTCTGGCAGCGTCAGCCAGTTGGGTCTGAAAGTACCCGATTTGACCTCATCCATGGCTGCGGACAATGAGCTGGTGTTGGGCTTTTCCGAAACCCTTTCCGGCTCTCCTTCGACATCTGACTTTAGTGTCCGGATCGATGGTGGTGCCCGATTGGTGACCAATGTCAGTGTCAGCGGACAGGAAGTTACGGTGACTTTTGACGGAGCACAGATCGATAGTCCCGGGCAACTGCTGTTCAGTTACACCGGGAGTAGTCTGAGTGGTAGCAATGGTTCGGCCGTAACAACCATCAGTGACAGAATGGCGGGCTTAAGTCATGGTTCGCAAAATGCTCTGGACGCCCTGATTGGTGATATTGGTAACGATATTTTCAGTATCGATCACGAGGGTGTTACTGCCACTGGAGGAATAGGCGCTGACACCTTTGATTTCAATGCCAGCGGCACGGCACAGAATCCTGCTGAACTGATTATTACCGATTTCAGTACCGATGAAGGTGACATGCTGAAGTTGGATGATGT
>JAQFVO010001296.1 GCA_027942505.1 Endozoicomonas sp.
TGCTCAGAGTCGGGTCTTCCATCAGCAGAAACGGCAATGAGCCGACCGAGCCCAGGACAAATCAATCAGGCAGCTTCAGAACTGGTGAGGCAAACTGTTGATTTTCTGACGGACGACGGCAAGCAGTTCGGCGTCGTCGGACAACCGGATGAGTCTCTGCTGCCCAAGCGCTGACGGCTCCACCCCGCCGGGCTGACAGTGATTTTATGGGTAGAGGTTCGTTACCTGAAATACCGTTAACTTATTTTTCAACAGTTGCAGTGACATCCGTAACGTTGTGGTCTTCTGGAGCGGTTTGGGCAGACCGTTGCAGACTTTGCGATTGCCCTTCTGTATGGTCCTGTGCTGTGGCCACCGTACCATCAAAACGTAGTAGTGACTTTAAAATAAGGTAACGGGCAGGAGCAAAGCGTTTATAGTCGCAGTCAGGATCAAGGCCGCAGTAAATATCAAAGTCGCAGTCGGAACAGGAACAATCGCTATCAAAGCAGTCGCTGCCAAGACAGTCGCTATAAGAACAGGGCGTGGCAACACGGGAAGAATCAGTACCGTCAGACTGGGTATTGTCCTTGGTGTCGGGGTGTGTCACGCAACCATCAACTGCTTTCGGTTGTTCTTGCGCCCCCTGATCCGCTACTGAAGACACAACCCACTTCCGGAGTCTGTCGCAGCGCCGGTTGTAGCCTTCACCACACGCCAGGGAGGAACACCTTCTCAGAGGCAGAAACGTACCCTCAAGCTGTGGCTCTGGAACAAAAACACGACGCTCTTCCTCAGCGTTGGGAGGACTCGGTGGAACCGGTGACAAGGAACGGCAGTTATCCGGCTGACCGCTGATGTGGAACATTCCTGACTCCCTGCAAATCAAAAAAGCGTTGCCCGAACGGGGCAATCTAGTTGAAAAAAACGTGATGTAAAGTCAACGTTGAGCACGGGGGCTTTCTGGTAGTACGTCCTGCGAATGGCATTAATTGCTTGAGTATTATGCCAGTGGCATTTTGATATTGCGGTTTACCGGGTCTGCTATCGGTTCTATGATCTGATGCCTGAGCCAATTGCTTTCACTCTGGAGTGCCAGATTATGATAAATGCCTACGCAGCCCACGAACCCGGCGGTGA
>JAQFVO010001311.1 GCA_027942505.1 Endozoicomonas sp.
TTCTGCTGGACAAAGCACAGCAACAGGATCTGGATGTTAAGACTGCTTCAAGAAAACCTGATGCTGAGCAAAAGGAGGTGGGGAGTGAAATTCCGTCTCATTGGGTTAAGGTGTAACGTTCAGTTGTGTCATGACCAGCAGGCTGTCCATTGAAATAAGAAACAAGGTTGAGGTGCAAGCCTCAGCCTTCATGCCTTTCGGAAAATCGGGGTCAGATCATTCTTCCTGAACAGTGAGATGACTGGGCTAGATATCCTTTTTCAAAATACATTCAAGACCATATATGACCCCAGCATTTCTATAGGGCTCGAAGGGTCAGCTGTTGCCATTAATTATCGAAAAGAATGCTGCTCATTTGCCCGATTTGATTTGACTGAGCTAGTGGTTGATACTCTTTTCCTTAAAGGCGCAGTGCGCCGGGAAATTTTTTCACAGCTCCCAGGTGCGAATATATTCCCGGCATCCCCAGTAACCCCCTCAGATTTACCAGATTTTTTGGATAAAATCTTTTTCCTCAAAGCCGTTGTTACGATGTGATGCCTGGCAATTTTCTGAAGTTGCTTTGTCGCCTTATTCTGGGTACACAGTGCCAGAGTTCTCACTACTGAAGTTAAGGGATCTGCCGGGCTTGCCTCTGTTGGATAGTCTGGAGGGTGTGAAGTCACTCGCCTTTCACAATCATTATGGTTAACACAGCAAATGTTACCTTTGGATTCTCGCAGATTAAAGGGGGGCAATCCGGCAGGTAGTGGTGATCGCCGTATCACGGGGGACTCCTGAACCGTATTCAGGCAATCGTTCATCTGCCCCTCGTTACTGGCAGGACTATAGTGGCAGAGGCGATAGCTGGAACCATCGCGGGGATTGGCAACCTGGACTTGATGGTGGGCAAAACCCTCAGACTGCCCGGCAACACACTGACCTTCGGCAGTTGGGACATCTTGCAAATCAGTTTGCTCGTACGGACACAGTTGCTGCTCCGGAGTCGAGTTATCAAGCTGCAAGAGTGTGGAAAAGTCCAGTATCGATCTGACAGGGAAGTTATCCATGCAATTTATTCACTTGTTATTTGCGAATATCGGGTATTTGATCGTAGCGATTCAAAAAAGTTCTCAACTCTAAGAAGCCGACAGTTGAAAACCGGGGGCTGGTATTTGGAAGTATTTAATATCTGATCCCAACCCTTTTTTTCCGTCCTTTCTATGTGTTTTCTTTTCCCCCGCAGGCATGTGATTATCCTCAGGGTAGAGACTAAGCTTACCCCATCGTTATCAATGGCTTTCGGATGGAACCATGAAGGACACTAGGAGCACAAAGAAGAGATTTTTTCCTTCGTGCTCTTCGTGGTTACATCTTTAACTTCCCGAAGTGGGGAGTAGGCACTTAATGTCTACCTTAAGTGTCATTAATACGCAGTGGTATCGTTTCGTGTTGATTTACCATCACACAGTTACTACCAGTAGTCTTCTATATGACCAAAAGCTGGCGACTTAAGATCTTGACGTTTTATCCTGCCACGAACTAACACCACGAACCCTGCTTTGATCAGCCTTAATGCCATTTAATGGAATGGCAACTATCTGCTTCCAGCTGGAGTTAGTGTTAAAGCCGATACTCAGTTGCTGTCTGGGATCAATCTGACCGGCAATCTCTTCTCTGTTCTCCAATTTGCATAACATCTTCAATAAATTGGTCTCATCCCCGGTCAGGTTAACTTGTTCTACATCATAATAGGTAGAAATGGGAGCTGGCTGATTAAATGATTTTCTGATGGCTATGGTGAAGTTACGGAAAATACTGCGAGGATGGGGGCAAACTGACATAGCCAGGATCGGGTGCCTTGGCCTGGTCACAGCTACCAGGCTGTTCTCCACGTTCAGGGTATGGAATAACTGATTATTGCTGGCGCCACTTTTCCTGTAGACCCTGTCCAGAACAAAAGCACTGAAACCATTTGGGCATTTAAGGCTACCCAAGGGTTTATTTAACTCCATATCCCAGTCAATTTTTAAACATCCTCGACCTTTAACGCCGGCAAGCTCAGAAATTACATCGCAATGGTACATGGATATGAATTGAGAAATATCCAGAACATCAGAATTTGAATTATAAACTCTTTCAGAGCCATCACTTAAAGACTCATTGGGCAGCGTGCACCTTGCCCCATTCACTGTCAGATAAAATTGGCCATCTATGGTCCTCGACTGGCTAATAGAAATACCGGAAACGTCGTAACGATCCAGCAAAATTGACATATCAACCACATGTACATGTTCAAATTCTTTTTCCAGCTGTGTGACCTGTTCAGTCACTTTGTCATTGATCAGTTCCTTATTGATGAGAATGATGGCAGGTCGGGACTTTTCGATAGTGCAATTGTTCCTGAAAATACGCATGGACTCATCATCAATGCATGCCTCTTGATTCAGACAATAAAACTGGTAAAAAAATGGTGTGTCATCAGGGAGTGTCTCCAGCTCAAAGTGCTTGCCATTAACGGTGATATGATTTTGCTGACCGATGTAGTGCTGCATTTTATTCAGTTCTGTTACTGACAACAGTCGCTGTTGTGCCGCATTCAGAAGATGCTCTGACGATGGTGAGACGTCTGGCAGGGATTCGTCCGGTTGTGGTGCGGCCACCTGATTGCGAAATGAATGACAATGTTGAGCTATATATTCTCGCAGTGACTTGCTCGGTTTTGTTATTAATGTATTGTCTCTTGTCGCCATTATGGAATTTGTTGGGTCAGTCTGGCTAACCGGAACATCCTGTTTCTGGTTATCAGCGTGTATACCCGGATTGGAAATATTCAACCCTGATTGACCTGGGTAGATTACATCAGTTTCATTTTGTTGATAGTATTTTTGCCCTATAGAATTATTCATTTTAATACTCAGGTTATGATCGGTAGTGATTAAAAAACTGTAGAGTATCAACTTTACTTCATATCCACTGAGGCAGTTTAAACAAGGTAGTCAGTAACTCTAACGAGCAGTGCCAAAGCACATGATGCTCATAAATTTAACTGAGAATGTGGCATTTATGGGTGTCTTTTTGTCTTCTCCAAGTGTCAGGCTGAACCACAAAGGGTACAGGGAGCATGAATGAACAGAAAATTACTTCTTTGACCCTTCCGTTATTAACTTCTCGAAGAAGGAAGTCGCACTTAATGTTCGCCCTGATAGAACCGGATAACAAGATGCTGTGGCAGCAGACTGAACGAGAAGTGTCCGCATGGTTATTAATGCATTAGTCATCAATGGCATTTTTTATCCAGCAGGAACTATTGTTTTCTGGTGTGGGTCATATGTGGATAAATAATCAACGGGGAAATCGGATACGATGGATATCGTCTCAT
>JAQFVO010001328.1 GCA_027942505.1 Endozoicomonas sp.
ATTCTCCTCAGAAGCAGAAATTTTTATCCTCAATTTCTCGCAATCCTCGCTACGGGCGCTATTCTCGGACAGCTTCCTAAGAACTGTCCGGGACTAACTGTGCCAAGCGCCAATGACGATGATAAACAGCCCTGGAATCCTGCCATTAGCCGGCTCGGTGTAAACCGCACGGTTTGCACCGACGCTCTGTCATCGTCACAGGGTTCGTCGCAAGCAACTTACAGATAATCTCCAGGAATCGCTGGCGATCGGGCAGAGGTATGCCCAATCGCCCTGATGGTGGCGGATATTACCGCAAAAATGGTGGAAAACCTTCGCCTTTTTGCAATTAATTTGATGTTTTCACTTAGTAATTACCGAAGGGAATATCTGGGTTAGCCGAAAATAATGTCCGATAATATGATCGGTCTATCCATGCCAGGGACAAATAACACTAAAAAACATCCTTTACCACTGAGGAAAAGATTTTTTTTACTTCGTGCCTTTTGCCTGCGTGGCAAGTTTTTACTGGCTGGATAACCGCAAAATATGGCAGTAATTTAAGGACAGTTGCTATGCAGCCGGGACCCGGACAGTTCCTTCCATAAGCACTCTGGCACTGCGGCTCATGTTGACCTGGGCAACAAACCAGCGACCGTTATCTTGCCTGACCTGTGCACCACTGCTGAGAATGCCGGAAGGATGGCCGCAGCGCACAGGATTGCATGGCCCACAAACCTGGCTAACCAGAGTTCCGGGTATTGCCGCGGCAGCAGCAATGGCGACAGCGGCAGTGCCCATCATGGCGTGGTGCAACTGCCCCATGGATAGCGCCCGCACCAGCAGATCGATCTCTTGTGCAGCTATTTCCCGACCACCGGCACTGACGTATGAGGCCGGTGGCGCGATATAGGCGACTTTGGGTACATGTGGCCGGGCACCAGCCTCGCTCAGTTTATTGATCAGCCCCATACGCAAGGCACCGCTGGCCCGGATCTGTTCAAATAAGGCCAGCGCCTGCGGATCGTTATTGACACTCTGTTGCAATTCAGTACCTGCGTAACCGACCGCTGCTGCATGAACAAAAATGGTTGGGATGCCGGCATTGATCAGTGTCGCTGACAGGGTTCCAACACCTGGCACAGCCAATTGGTCTACCAGTTGTCCGGTAGGAAACAGCGCATCAGAACTGCCAGCCGGATCGAGAAACTCCAGCTTAATCTCTGCTGCGGCAAAAGCGACACCGTCGAGAGCAAAGTCACCGGACTCCTGCACAGTTCCGCCCGCAACCGGCACATGGGCAATAATGGTTTTACCAATATTGGCCTGCCAGATTCGAACCTTGGCAAGACCGTGTTCGGGCACCGATGGCACCAGAGCGTGTGAGATGGCAAAGGCACCGACGGCTGCCGTCAGGTTGCCGCAGTTGCCGCCCCAGTCAATCATCGCCTCATTAATGGCAACCTGACCAAACAGATAGTCCACATCATGATCAGGCTGGCTGCTTTTACTGACAATCACCACCTTGCTGGTGCTTGATGTGCCGCCACCGAGACCATCAATCTGCTTACCATAAGGGTCAGGGCTGCCAATCAACCTGAGCAACAGGTTATCCCGGGCTTTACCCGGCACCTGTGCCGCAGCAGGCAGATCATCAAGATGAAAGAAAACACCCTTGCTGGTACCACCACGCATATAAGTGGCTGGAATCTTCAGCATTGCTAATCAGCTCCCTGATGACGATTTAAGAAAATCCACGGCAAACTGCTGCAACACGCCGCCAGCCTTGTAGATGGACTCTTCTTCCGCGGTATCCAGACAACAACTGACAGGTATTTTCTCCGTCACACCATTACTGCGGTGGATAGTCAGCGTGACCGTTCCCCGCGCTGTGACACTCCCCTCAACGTCGTAAGTTTCCGTACCATCAAGCTGAAGTGTTTTGCCATCAGTCCCCGGCGCAAAAGTCAGGGGCAACACGCCCATACCCACCAGGTTGGTGCGATGGATGCGTTCAAAGCCCTCGGCGACGATCACCTGCACGCCGGCAAGGCGAACGCCTTTGGCCGCCCAGTCCCGGGATGAACCCTGACCATAATCGGCGCCGGCAATAATAATCAACGGTTGCTGTCGAGCCATATAGGTTTCAATGGCTTCCCACATACGGGTCTGCGTGCCCTCTGGCTCAATTCTGGCCCATGAGCCTTGTCGTATCTTGCCCAAGTCATCGCGGCACATTTCATTAAGCAGTTTAGGGTTGGCAAACGTTGCCCGTTGCGCGGTCAGATGATCGCCGCGATGGGTAGCGTAAGAGTTAAAGTCCTCCTCCGGCACCCCCATACTGGCCAGATATTCACCGGCAGCACTGCTGGCCAGAATGGCGTTGGAAGGCGACAGATGATCGGTGGTGATATTGTCACCGACAATGGCCAGAGGACGCATGCCCTGCAACGTTCGCTCTGAGGCCAGCGCCCCTTCCCAGTAAGGTGGACGGCGAATATAGGTGCTCTTGGGCCGCCAGGGGTACAAGGGATTTGCTGCCTCTGGCGTCTCGGTCAGGGCAAACATCGGAATATAGACCTGGTGAAACTGCTCGGGTTTGACGTACCGAGCAACCAGCGTGTCAATCTCCTCGTCCGATGGCCAGATGTCGTTCAGAGTGATTGGTTGGCCGTTGTCGTCCGTACCCAGAGTATCCCGTTCAATATCAAAGCGAATAGTACCGGCAATGGCGTAGGCGACCACCAACGGTGGTGACGCCAGAAAAGCCTGTTTGGCGTGTGGGTGAATGCGCCCGTCGAAATTACGGTTACCAGAAAGGACTGCTGTGGTGTAAAGATCCCGATCAAGTACCTCCTGCTCGATGGCCGGATCAAGCGCACCACTCATGCCATTGCAGGTGGTACAGGCGTAACCAACAATACCAAAACCCAGTTGTTCCAGCTCGGTCAGCAGGCCAGCAGCCTCAAGATAGAGTCTGGCCACCTTCGATCCCGGGGCAAAGGATGACTTTACCCAGGACTTGCGCTTCAGGCCCAGCCGATTAGCATTGCGGGCCAGCAGGCCGGCAGCGATGACATTGCGCGGATTACTGGTATTAGTGCAACTGGTAATTGCGGCAATGATAACCGCACCATCAGGCATCTCGTCGGCCTTTTCCTGCCAATGGCTGGCAATGCCCTGCTTATGCAGGTCTGCTGTGGGCAGTCGCCGATGGGGGCTGGATGGGCCGGCCAGCGTCCGTCGCACTGAACTCAGGTCAAAGGTCAGCACTCGCTCATAGTCAATGTTCTGCAGGTCATCACCCCAAAGTCCGGCGGTTCTGGCATAGTTCTCCACCAGGGCAATCTGTTCTGGCGTCCGGCCGGTCAGTTTCAGGTAGTCAATGGTCTGCTCATTGATATAAAACAGCCCGGCAGAGGCTCCGAACTCCGGGGTCATATTGGCAATAGTGGCCCGGTCGCCAATGGTCAGACCGGCACTGCCTGGACCAAAAAACTCCAGCCAGCAGGAAACCACCCGAGACTGGCGCAGAAATTCGGTCAGGGTGAGAACGATATCGGTGGCGGTAATACCCGGTTGGCGCTGTCCGATCAGTTTGACCCCGACAATATCCGGCAGACGCATCATGGATGGACGACCAAGCATAACTGTTTCCGCTTCCAGACCGCCGACGCCGATGGCGATCACCCCGAGGGCATCAATATGGGGGGTGTGACTGTCAGTACCCACACAGGTATCGGGAAAGGCGACACCGTCACGAACCTGAATGACCGGCGACATTTTCTCCAGATTGATCTGGTGCATGATGCCGTTCCCCGCCGGTATCACATCCACATTACTGAATGCCGTTTTGCACCACTCAATAAAATGGAAACGATCTTCATTGCGCCGCGCCTCAATGATCTGGTTGTGCGCCACCGCATCGGGGTCAGAGCCATCATGCTCCACCGCCAGTGAGTGATCGACAATCAGCTGGGTGGGCACTACCGGGTTGACTCTGGCCGGGTCACCGCCCTGCCCGGCAATGGCATCGCGCAGCCCTGCCAGGTCAACCAGCGCCGTCTGGCCGAGAATATCATGACAAACGACTCTGGCTGGATACCAGGGAAAATCCTGTTCACGACGGCGTTCAACTATCTGGCGTAGCCTGCCGGCCAGACTTGCATCATCGCAACGACGTACCAGCTGCTCAGCCAATACCCTGGCGCTGTACGGGAGCCGGTCATAACTGCCAGCCTGGATCGTTTCTACCGCTGCGCGCGTGTCGAAATAGTCCAGTGTGGTGCCGGGTAACGGCTTTCGATAGGTGCTGCTATTCATGGCGCTAAAAACTTATATTCGATAAATCAACAGGTAAGCGCACCAAGCTAAAGCTTGTTCTACTACGTTATGCGCGATCTTCAATCGCTACCCAATCGGCGCTTTCAGGGCCAATATAGTCTGCCGATGGTCGAATAATCCGGTTGTTGGCCCGTTGTTCCATAACATGAGCACACCAGCCGGCAACGCGGGAACAGACAAAAATCGGGGTAAAGAGTTTGGTTGGAATAGCCATAAACCGATAAGCACTGGC
>JAQFVO010001347.1 GCA_027942505.1 Endozoicomonas sp.
ACTCTGATGAGAATGTTTTTAAATTTTTCGCTGACCTCTTCAGAGACTTCATTGATTGCCGCCGCCGAGTAATCCTGCGCTTTCATGATCATCGGGAAGCCTTTGTCTTCGCGAGTGCCATTGCTGCCTGGCGCTGATTGCCAAACCAGAGGATCAATAGTTTCGTTGTCAAACGATTCGGGTAAGGAAAAACCGTTGGGTGAACGTGAGGCAATTCGTTGTTGAGTATCAACGGTAAAGCTGACTTTATCGTAGCCCTGAAAGCGACAGCTCAGACTCTGGGCGTTGGGCTGGTGCACGAACTGGTTGAGGAAGTACTCATTTTTCGGATCTTCAATCACCAGCGTCGGCGATAATGTGGTGGATTGGTGGTTCCACCGATTGGTTTTCAGGTTACTGACGGTGACTACTTCCTCTTCGCCGGGCAGGAGGTCATAACCGTTGGCCAGACGATCTATGTAGTCGGGATTACCTGGATGCCAGTCGCTGGCACTTTTTTTCAGAAATTCAACATCAAAATCAAGTTGTCCATGGCCATCGGGACACTGTTCACTCTCGTGAACGGTGACATCGGCGTAGCAACTTTTGGGCTCCTGATGGCATTCCCTGGTGCGCTGTGGCTCGCCGGTATGGTTGTAAACGTCTCTATCCTTACAGACTTCGTAGGTACCACAAACTCTGGCGCTAGTGATCAGCTGGCAGTCTTCCCACTCCCAGTGGACAAAAGTCCGGTATGGAATGGAGCCAGACCAGGCTGGAGCAGGCTGTTTTCGCAGTATGCTGGCGGCGTCATCACGACTGACGTTTTTCAAATCCAGCCAGGCTTCTTCATCAAACTCGACCGGCGAGCGTGTGTAGTCGCTTTCGTTGCTGGCACAGCGTAACTCTTCGTATTGGAAGTTACGTGTCTGGTGTGAAGGGATGGTGTACCCGGGGCAGGAATTACTGGACCGCATCTGCGGGTATGTGCGCTCAACGCAATAGTTGGCGACAAAATAGGGTTCAGCACTCTCCACACAGAGGCTGACCAGACTCAGTAGTATGACCAATCGGCCAGTGATAGACGTAACAGACAAAGCGAACCTGCCGGGAATTATTATTTATGATTCTCCAGGTGCCCAAACAGGGCACCCGGGCGGAAAGTTATTTGAACAACTGTCTTTTCTTTCTTTTGCGGGCGACATTGTTATCTTTGGTCATCAGGTCCACCACGCTTTGCAGCTTTCTGGCTTCATCAAGCCGGTTCTCCTGGTTTTCCAGGGCATTGATGCACATGGCCACGGAGCCTTTAAGCGTACCTGCCTCGATGACCATAACATCGCCTTCGATGTCGTCATCGTCATCCTCGAGTTGGAATACCTGGCGAGCTTTCTCCTGATAGAGCGTCTCCCACAGCTCAGAGCCCAGGTAGTGTTGACGATAGCCATCACGAACTTTTTTCAGGCCACCGGTGCGGCTGAGGGCCAGCTCTTCATCAATGTCTTTTTTCATCAGGGCGATAATGAAGAGTTTGGTGTCCATCTCGTTGGACTTCCCGGCAATCCAGCTGACCCAGGAGTTGACCGAAGACCATTTCTTGCTGGCTGAACTGGCCACGGTGAGCATGGCTTCCTGGGCGAGGTTAGCGTAGTGCATTAACTTGTTCTGGTCGTAAATGGGGGCTGCGCCAACAGACATATCGTTGAGGTAGTAGTCGAGGTTGAATATTCGCTTGTCGTACTCAACCGGGATGCAGCCGATCTGGATGCCGTAAGTGGCCCGAATGTATGATCTTGCCCAAAAGGCATCCATCAGCATCTCCTTGGCATTTTGATGACCTTCCTGGTCCGACATGGTGCGGTACCTTTCTGAGGTGCCGAAGGTGTCGATAAACGTTTCGATGGCTGTCTTGGTGAACCGGTTTATGCCTTCGTCAATCACCCGCTTGTCCTGAGTGCGCACGGCGCGCAATTGCATGATGTTGCGCTTCATGTCAGCAATTTGCTCAGCGCTGTAAAGTGACATGCCCTTGAGCTGCTCACTGCCAATACCCACCTGCTGATGGAAAATACCGTTTGGCAGCAAGATGGTGAATTGGAGCTGCTCAACCTGAGAATCCAGCTTTTGCAGTGCCGCCTGATAGTGTTCTGCCAGGGGCAACATGTCGACCTGATGATCGGCATCGGCAACCATATCGGGGCGCAGGGTAGGGAAGTGCTTCAGATTGTTGATGTCCTCGAGGAACAGGACCGATTCCTGCCGGTAGGCGCGCACCCGATCGAGAAAATCCTTGACGGGAATGGGTTGAATAATGCTCTCATCGGATGCTCGATGCAGCTCTGAAACTAAACCGCTCAGTTCCCGAAGACCGGCAGAGACTTTGTCGATGGTTGCGAGCAGGATATCGCTATCACGTTCACCGCGCTGGTAAATGGCCTGAATATACTGCTTCTCGATATCGGTTTTGTTGGCCAGGTTTATGTTCAGGTCACCGCTGTGTTCAGGGGTAACATTTATGGTCTGCGACGGTACAGTATCTGTTGATGGCAGTGGTGAGTCAGGGCTTACCACTGCGCTGCTTAAACATGGCAAAAGAAGTAGTAGCGAACAGATAAACAGGGTAATTGGGCTTTTATTCATTCTGATTGGCTCTGATTTAAATTACTGGTTTCAGTGGAACATCTTCACTCCTGATTAATAGGACTCTGTTTGGGAGAAATAGTTCAATTGGGCTGGATTGATCACGAATCAGCAAAGTTGTGTGAACTCAGGAAAAAAACACCATTAGTAAGCGGCAATTAAGAATATACCATCGTTAATTCAGCGGGGTGTGCAGACTTCTGCGAGGGGGATCCCTGCCTTATTTGAAGGTGTCTAAAAGGTCGAATCACTGTGCTGTCATTCCGTACAGGGATTTTACGGAGCCCATCTGGCAGGGATAGCCATCCATCCATGCATTCACCTCCCTGTGAGGTGGATCCTGTAAAATGCCTGTACAGGATGACAGCGGAGTCTGTGGTTGTCTTTTATCCCTTCTCTTAATTCCCTCAGAGCATAACGTGGAAAAAATCCGTTTATCGTCAAAAGCAGTTGGTGGGTCTGGGCAGTCCGGCAATGCGTGCGGCTACTTTGGCCGGGCTCTCTGGAAACAGCTGCATCAGGTAGATGCTGTTACCCTTTTGTGTCCCCAGGGTGTTGGCAATGTGCTTGACGAAAGGCCGCTGACTGGGTGCCTGCTGGTACTGCTGATAAAACGCACGCAAGGCATCAATCACTTCCCAGTGTGCAGGCGTGAGAGTGATACCGTCGAGAGCGGCGAGCTGCTGCGCCACGTCCGGGTTCCATTGGTTGAGATCGGCCAGATAGCCGTCGTTGTCGAGCGTCAGGGGCATTGCCTGCTCCGTGGTAAAGAGGACTGGCGGCGATTCTACACCAAGGTCGTTATGGTGGTAACGGCTTCTCGTTGAACTCACGTTTTGTCTCGAGCGGGCGTTTTCGCGCTATGATAGTTCTGTCGCACGCCAAAGCGAAACAGGAGCAGAATATGTGGTTGCCAGATTATTCTTGCACTGTCGCTTTAATTGGGTTTTTCAGCACCAGAAACAGGAAGTGAAAATTGATAACAGAGTCCGCCATCCACTACTGCAGCGTCTGCGGTCATCTGACGCACAGACAGGTTCCTCACGACGATCAGCGTATTCGTGATGTCTGTAGCCATTGCCACACCGTGCACTATCAGAATCCACGGGTGATCACCGGCGCACTGGCGGTGTACCAGGACAAAGTGCTGCTGTGCAAACGCGCTATTGAACCCCGCAAAGGCTACTGGACATTGCCCGGAGGCTTTCTGGAGCTGGGCGAAACTATTGAGGCCGGGGCTGCCCGCGAAACCCTCGAGGAGGCCTGCGCCACTGTCACCATCAAGTCACTCTACACGCTGTTTAACGTGGTGCATGTTGGGCAACTGTCGGCTTTTTTCCTGGCAACGCTGGAAAGCCCCGAGTTTTCTCCCGGTGAGGAGAGTGAAGAGGTGGCTCTGTTTGCTGAACATGAGATTCCGTGGGATCAGCTGGCGTTCTCAACCATCACGCGTACCTTGCAGCTTTTTTTCTCAGATCGGCAAGCGGGTGTTTTCCCCATGCGACTGGAGCTTATTCCGCCTCCCGGGAATCGAGGCTGACCGGGTAGTAATCAAAAGCCGGCACCTCGTAGGGGTGAGCCTTCTTGAGCGCCTCAATGGCTTGTGTCAGGCAGTGTCCTGCGCAGAGCATTTCTACCTTCCAGGTCTCCTCTGAGAATACGTCGCCGTGCTTACCCGCGCTGGGCTGGCTGCCCGGCAACGGCCGGAACTGCGCCGTGCCCGGGCTCTGCCAGCAACAACAGTCATAAAGTCCATAACGGCCGGCCCCGGCTGTAAACAGTGCTTGCTTAACCGTTTCCAGGTCAGCGCTGGGTACCATGATGCACAGTTTATAGACGGGGTCATCGGCTTCTTGTGACACTGCCTAGTTCTCCGAAGCATACCGGTTAATCACTGGTTGAGCATACATCTTTAACAGCCACTGCCGGTAACGATCAGGACAACGGTCCAGATGGCGGGCAAATGTCTGTCGTCGTTGTCGCAGGTCGGCCTTGGGAAACAGGGTGTTAGTACCAGGTACGGTGAATCCAGCCTCGGGCAGATCCTTGCGAATCGTCTCCCAGGCAAACAGGTTAGATGGTTGCAGTCGGTAATTATGGTGAATCTGGCGATTAACCTCAGCCACCACTGCGTTGGTATCGGCAAAATCGCCGGTGAGCGGTTGGCCGAAGGCGACATGAACATGGCCCTTGTAGCCTTCGATGCCGGTAACAATGCTTTTCAAGTCCTCGTCATCGGCCTTCTGATACGCACCACTTTGCTCTCGTTCATACAGTTCGCGCGCTTTGTCACAGGCACACGGGTCAAATTCGTAGGCGATGGACACAGGGGCAATATTTAACGCCCGAATATTTTCTGCAAATGACGTATTCCGGTCACGCCGACTGAGATTGAACATTTTGATAATGGCCGGGTCAGTCTGGTCATTGCCGTCTTTTGCCCGGCCCTCGCTCTGGGCAATCCACACCGGCTGGCCGGAGTCGATGCAGTGGTGGATGTAGGCCGAGAGATTCTGAAAAGCCAGCAGTTTTTCCCGCCGTCCGGTCAGTGATCGTTTAACGATAAAGCTTTTGTTCAGGCGCATCAGGTCGCTGACGAAAGGGCGCTTGACCAGGTTGTCCCCGATAGCGATCTGGCAGGTTTCCATCCCGTTGATATAGAGCCCGTAGTTAACCAGTGCCGGGTCCAGCACTATATCGCGGTGGTTGGACAAGAACAGGTAGGCCCGGTTTTGCTCCAGGTGCTCAATACCGGAAAAGGTCACAGTGCTGGTGGTAGTTTTGATAATGCGGGTCAGGTACGGCTCGATAATTGCCTGAAAATCCCGAACATTAGCCACATTGCGGGTTTTATGCTGCAACGCCAGGGCGGTAAGCCAGGTCATGATGCCGCTGAGCTGCCTGGTCAGTGTGGGGTAGCGGTGTCTGGCCATCACGTGGAGCAGGTCTTTATCTTTAAGCAGGCGCGTCAGTGCCGGGCGTACCTCGTGGTCATGGTAGGGGCGAATATCGTCAAAAGCTTCCATTTTTGCCAACATGTTGAAATCAGTAGAACGAGAGTCTGAGTCTTTATCAATTGCAGGCTGATTATATTTCATAGATTGCCCGTTGGTCTGTATAGACACTGTCGCGTAATGTAACTGAGTGGTGTGGGAGATGCAAAAGCGTTAGCGATCAGCTTATAATTTTCCAACCGATCAAGGATAACCGGACAGTGACCAACCTCCATTACTCTCCCATATTGCTCCATGGTGGCCAGGCAGTGCCTGAAGAGGCCTGCTGATGTGTTCACACTATTCATGTAATTTAACGACAGTTGATTTGCGTTTTCTGGGTATTGATGGCGATATTTGTCCACCACCGGCCCGGCATATTACGCCTGGTCAGCAAGTGTGGCTGGTGCGCCTCAACGAGTGTCAGGCACCGGAGCTGGTGCAAGCCAAATGGGGGCTGGTGCCGCCGTGGTTGAAGGACTTGTCCAGGGCGCAGAGCAGCGCCCGGGTGGAAACGGCAGCGACGTCGAGAATGTTTGCTAAAGCCTGGCAGTCCAGGCGTTGCCTGCTGCTGGCCGACAGCTACTACCAATGGTACATGGCGCCAAACAAACGGCGTCAGCTCTGGAGCATCAGGGCCAGGGATCATGCGCTGCTGCTGATGGCCGGAATCTGGGAGCGCTATCCGGTTGACAAGGCACTTTCTTACGACTCTTGCGCCGTTTTGACTATGCCCGCCCTGGCGCCTTTACAAATGATTGCCCAGCGTATGCCAGCGCTACTGACGCCGGGAAAGGCGGCCAGATGGCTGTCCGGTGCGGCTACCTGTGCTGAAGATTTTGCCGCAGCATTGGCAGGCTTTGCCTTTCGCAGTCAGCAGATAGTACCGGGATAAATGTTTCAGTATAAAAGTTAAACTATAACTGACGTTTATAGGCTGTTGTTGGAAAAACTCGTACGATAGCACTGGAGAGCGCTGGCCGGCCTGGAACAGGTCGGAGTCGATTAAGGAACCGGTATTGCCACTGATCTGAACTCCTGTCTGATAACAGCCGGAGCAAATGCAGTTGATTACGAGACATTTGCAGTAAGCAGCTCAATCGACAGAGAAAAAAGTTTTTTGCAAGGACCATCAATAAAATGATAATTGATGGCTATTCTGTCGCCTGCTGAAAAATCATTGATAGAATCAGCTGGTAGTCACCCCTTTTTCGCCACACAAATGACCAGTGTACGATGGACACCACTTCGACAAGCTACCCGCAGCATACTGATCATCAACCAATAATCCATCTGCAAGGATCGGTAGAGCGCGTTACTTTTCATAGTGAAACCAGCGGTTTTTTTGTTATCCGGGTTAAATGCAAGGGCCAGCGGGAGCTGGTCACCATGACCGGCAATACCCCCTCAGTAACGCCGGGGGAGTTTGTTGATGCCACCGGTATCTGGTTTAACGATCATAAGCACGGCGTGCAGTTTAAAGTTAAACAGATCAAAACCGTCACCCCCAACACCCTTGAAGGGATTGAGAAGTATCTGGGCTCGGGCATGGTCAAAGGTATTGGTCCGCACTTTGCCCGACGCCTGGTGCGCGCTTTTGGCGAGCAGGTGTTTGATATCATCGAGGCCAACCCGGAACGGTTAATGGAGCTTGATGGCATCGGTAAAAAACGACGCGAAAAGATTACCTCAGCCTGGTCGGAGCAGAAGGTGATTCGCGAGATCATGGTGTTCCTGCAGTCGCACGGTGTTGGTACCGCCCGGGCAGTGCGTATTTATAAAACCTATGGCGACCAGTCCGTGGCCAAAGTGCAGGAAAACCCCTACCGGCTGGCGCTGGATATTCACGGCATTGGTTTTAAGACCGCAGACAGCCTGGCCATGCAGCTAGGCATTGACCGGGTATCGTTAATCCGGGCCGAGGCAGGGGTTCGCCATGTGCTGCAGGAAAGCTCTGGTGCCGGGCACTGTGCCAGAGCGTTTGACGAATTGGTGGCTGAGGCTGCCCAGTTGCTGGACATTCCCGAGGCCACCATTAAAGAGGCAATTGCCTGCGAAATTGACCAGCAACGGCTGACACCTGAGGCTATTAATGGCGTACCTTGCCTGTTTCTGACCCCGCTGTACCGGGCCGAAGTTGGAGTGGCGAACCATGTTAATCGGTTGCTGCAAGGTAGTTCCCCATGGGCGGCCATTGATGTAGCTGCTGCGATACCGTGGGTGGAGCAGAAAAACAGCCTGCAACTGTCGGATTCGCAAAAAACAGCCATTACCATGGCCATACAGAAAAAGTTTTGCATCATTACCGGTGGTCCTGGTGTAGGAAAAACGACAGTCGTCAATAGCATCCTGAAAATCATTGGCACCCGGCGCGTCGAGGTGACGCTGTGTGCGCCAACGGGACGGGCAGCTAAACGGCTGTCGGAATCCACCGGACAAGAGGCAACCACTATCCACCGTCTTTTGGATTTTGATCCGTCGACGTTTGATTTCAAGCGTAATGCCGACAATCCACTGAGTACCGATCTGCTGGTGGTCGATGAGTGCTCCATGGTGGACATTGTGCTGATGAATCAGCTGCTGCGGGCAGTGCCTGATTCGGCCTCAGTTTTGCTGGTGGGTGATGTAGATCAGTTGCCGTCGGTTGGTCCGGGCTCAGTGCTCAGTGACCTGATCAGCTCGACAACAGTGCCGGTAGCGCGCCTGACCGAGATCTTTCGTCAGGCGGCCAGCTCGCAGATTATTACCGGTTCTCACGCCATTAACCGTGGACTGGCGCCAGCGGTCAGTAAAAAAGGTGAACAGACGGACTTCTTCTATCTGACTGCCGAGGAGCCCGAAGCGCTGTTTACCAAGCTGATGCAGATAGTGACCCGACGTCTGCCGGAGAAATTCGGTTTTGATCCGGTCAATGATATTCAGGTACTGGCACCTATGAACCGGGGAGGGCTCGGGGCACGCAGTTTGAATGTGGCTTTGCAGGAGGCTCTGAATCCTCACGCTCACCCCCGCGTCACCCGCTACGGTTGGACCTACGCCCCGGGTGACAAGGTCATTCAAACGGTAAACAATTATGACAAGGACGTGTTTAATGGCGACATTGGTCGGGTAAAAGCCATTGATATCGAGGAGGGCGAACTGTTGATTGAGTTCGATGGGCGCGACGTATGCTACGCGCTTAACGAGCTTGATGAGATTGCGCTGGCCTATGCCATTACCATTCATAAAAGTCAGGGGTCTGAGTATCCCTGTGTCGTCATTCCCATGGCTATGCAGCATTACACATTGCTGGAAAGAAACCTGCTCTACACCGGCGTAACCAGGGGCAAACAGATGGTGGTGCTGGTGGGGCAGGCCAAAGCCGTGGGTATGGCGGCCCGGACTCGCAAGTCGAACCGCCGACTGACTAACCTGCAGACGCGCCTTGGCCAGCCGGTTATGACTGCTCCTTGATGATCCGGGCGATGTCGGCAGCAGGTCGATAACCGGGAATAATCTGACCATTTTTCAGCACCATGGCTGGAGTACCACTGATGCCCAACTGAAGGCCAAGCTGGTAATGGTCATCAACCATTTTATTGCAGGCATTCGGATCACCCTTGACGGGCACACTGATGGTTTTGCCTGCTTTCAGGTCAGCCAGGGCCTGCTGGCGATCGGTGGCGCACCAGGCATTGGCCATTTTAGCGTAGGCACTGGACTTACGACCGCCGCGTGGGAAGGCCAGGTAGCGCATCTCAATGCCCAGCTCATTCAGAGTTGCAACCTCTTGTTGCAGTTTACGACAGTAGCCGCAGTCCACATCGGTAAAGGCATAAGCGATGCCCTTAGTCGCGCCGTTGGGGGAAAAGATGATCATGGACTCGGGATTAATGGACTGGAGCAGTTTAACGTTGTGCTCGTGCCTGGCCTTCTCGGTCAGGTTAACCAGTTCGTTGTCCTGTACTTCGAACAGATCACCGCGCAGAAGGTATTGCCCGTCAGCACTGCTGTACACTACAAAGCCACCCTGGATCTCGACCTGATAGATACCCGGAATTGAGGTTGGGGAGATGGACTCAACGGGGGTATTCAGTTTCTTGAGTTGGTTTTCAATGATCAGCTCCGGACCCTGAACGTCATTGTTGGCACTGACCAGCCCGGACCAGCTGGCACTGACAGCAATAAGGCCGGTCAACAAAAGGGCAGAAAATTCAGGCATATTTATTCCTCTTAAGATGATAAAGCACGATGGCGATCTGGCGATGGTGGAGACGGCATCACCGGACTGATCCTTTACTTGAGCGTTTACTGAGGGGGGCAAACCGTGCAATCAGAGAGTGGATTCTAGCGTTATTCCCGGCCGTTGTATCGAACAGGATGAGCAAAAAGCGCTGGATTGGTACTGATGTGTCTGACAATGACCAAACCAGACGCCATAGGGAACTATTTTGTTGTGATTTGTTCAAAAAGTACGCAAATGGTTTTTCTTGCTGCGAAAAAAAGGATGATTGTCAGGATGTGCCCAGCTGTGTCCGCCACTCAGTCACTGCAAACAGTGTCAGGTAATCACTGTGATGACGAAGAAAAGCGCCCTGTGTGTCGTGAGCACCAGATTGGTGGTGGGGGATCATACTCCCATCAGAGTCAATCTGTTCGTACTGAAATTCCGTTTACTGACCTTCGTGCCCGGGATACTCAGGTACTCGGTGATCAACAACCCTGGATACCGGGTTCTGCCACAGCGAAGCCTGACTCCGCTGTCACGGATGATAACCAGCCCGTTGTAGCGATTCACTCCCGTTGCAGCGTGTCCCGGTTGAAAGAAGCCCTGCAAACGGAGCTGTATTTTGGCTCGGGTTGTGAACGACTCGACAGGAAAGTGGCCCCGAAAAAATTGATAAAACAGGCGGTGGACAGGTTTTTTAAAACCACCGATCTGGACGATGTCAGACCCGATCACAGTGTCAACAGGGCGAGTCCGTTGCTCAATGAGTTTACCAAGTCCGGGGCGGGAGAGTGGCTTCATCGCAAGGCGGTTGCTGCCAACCTGGTGCAACTGGAATGGTTTGTCCGAATAGCCGGCGTTAATATTAATCATCAATGCGCAAAAACGGGGAATACGCCATTGCTGATCGCCGTGTTGCATCATCATTGGGAAATAGCTGGCAGCTTGCTGAAGGCGGGCGCCAGTCCAACGATAAGAAACCATCATGGTAATCACCTGGTCGTGATGCTTTTCCAGAACTGGTTGAAACAGAGACTGCCTGCTGCGGTTCATATCAGCCTGATCATTGATATGCTCTCAACCCAGTCGCAACAGATACTGAAAAGAGATCTTCTGGTACCCATGGGTGCGTTCACGTTCTCCATGTCTGCATACTTTGGCCATTTGTCGCTGTGCAGGGCAATTTTACAGGCATTTCCTGAGTTGGCCGATATATTCAGAAGAGACCAGGTTGTCGAAAAAACACTAATGAGTGTGGTTAGTGGTTCGGCCTATGTATCCGACGTGCCTGCCTTGCTCAGGATTATCCGCTATCTGATAACTCTGGAAAATCAGGAAGGAAATCGACTGGTTGATTTCACAGCCAAAACCCTTGAAGGTGAGACGTTTCTGATAAAAGCCGTCTTACAAGGCAATTACTCCATCGTTGCCGAATTGCTGGACGAACCTGGTATTTGTCACACCATTAATGATCAGACACTCTCTGGGCAGAGCGCTTATAGCTTCGCTCATCAAGCGAAGAAAGTGGATATTATGAGACTTTTGGACAGAAAAGGGGCGGTTGCCCACAAAGTTCCCAAGTCTTCCGGGAGGCGTGATCGGGAAGCACAGGGACGAGGTCTTCGTGGTCTTGGCTGTTACTCGTGATTCGCTCGCAGACGCTTGAACGACGAGAGGCTGGCAAGTCAGAGCTGGTTTGTCACCGTTCACTAGCCTTTTTCATGGGGCGTTTTGCCGGAAGTTCCGGCACTGGCCGACGATCATGCAACAAGTGTCTTATAGCCAGTAGTGGGTGTTTCAGTAACATGCGTGGTCCGCTGTAACTCATGATGGTCCGGGCCAGGGCTTTCATGTCTTTTTTATAGCAGTGGATCGGGCAGTGTTTGCAGGTTGGCTTGATCTGGCCGTAAGGGCATTTGGCCAGACGGAATTGAGCGAACCTGGTAAATTCCTTGCAGTCCGAACACAGTGACGTTGCCCCCGATGGGGTTGATTCACCATCCTGCCTGTGATGGTCCCGACAGTATATGTGGGTCATGGCAACAATCGTTTTGAGCTCTTTTGCTAACTCACCAGTTAGTAGTTCAATCTGCTTGTTCATGGTCTTACTCTTGGACTGCGACGGCCGACTTTAGCAGCGAGTTATTTAAGGCTGCAAATTCTCCGGTTGCCCAGCAACCATTGGGTTGGTCAGCTGTCAATAATTCCACTTAGGGTGGATATTAAGCTTACCCCTCGATTATCAATGGCTTTCGGATGGAACCACGAAGAACACTAAGAGCACAAATGTTCATGACGATGGTTCGTCACCCTCTGTCATGAAAGCTTTAGCCACAGAGTCACGGAGACACAG
>JAQFVO010000763.1 GCA_027942505.1 Endozoicomonas sp.
AGGCACATCTTGGCCGTGAAAGAAAATTGCCACGCAGGCACAGAGACACGGAGAAGAGAAAAAAGCTTTTCCTCTGTGTCTCGGTGACTCTGTGGCTAAAGCTTTCATGACAGAGGGTGACAAACCATCGTCATGAGCATTTGTGACATCTTTTGATACACATCACCTGCTGCATCTACGCCTGACCCATTACATAAGATAGAATTCGCGGTTTTTACCCGTTCGTTTGCCGGCGGGACTTATCCGGCCCCGCTAAAGCCACTATCAGACAGAAGTTGAGTACACACGATGATGCCACAAGATGACTTATTAGCAGGTTCCATTGCCCTGGTTGCCGATATCGGTGGCACCAACGCCAGGTTTGCCCTGACCAGCCAGGGTCTGCTGCACAGTGATTCAGTGCAGGGGCTGCGCTGCGATGACTTTGACAATTTAGACCACGCTGTAAATCACTACCTGGGGCAGCAGCAGGTACAGGTTGAATATGCCTGCATGGCCTTTGCCTGCCCGGTCAGTGGCAGCAGAATCGATATGACCAATAATCACTGGACTTTTGCCAAGGCACAAATGCAGGACACTCTACGACTAAAGTCGTTCAAAGTGATTAACGATTTTACCGCGCAGGCCTTGGCCGTGCCGGCCATGTCGACCGATACGTTGATGCCGGTTGGTCCCGGTGAGGCTGTAGCAGGGGCCACCAAACTGATTATTGGTCCGGGAACCGGTCTTGGCGTTGCCGGGCTGACCAAGGTCGGCGAACACTGGTTGCCGCTGCCTGGCGAAGGTGGACACGCGGCTTTTGCGCCGGTCACGGCGCTGGACATGGACATTCTGGCCATCTTGCAGCGTCAGGGCTACGTTTCCTGGGAATCCGTACTGTGCGGCTCCGGTCTGGAGCGCCTGTTTACCGCTCACAGCGAACTGGCAGGACAGGAACTACGACTGAAAAATCACGAGATCACCACCCGCGCACTTGAGGGTGAGCCACTTTGCCAGCAGACACTGGCGCATTTTTGCCATCTGCTGGGCCGGGCCGCCAGTAACGCAGCATTAACGACAGGTGCTCAAGGCGGGGTTTATATTGCTGGCGGAATTATTCCCCGCTTCCCGGAGTTTTTTGCCCAGTCCGGCTTTCGGGCTGCCTTTGAAGTCAATGACAAGATGACGGAGTACCTCGCAGCCATTCCCACCTGCCTGATACTGCACGACAATCCGGGCCTGATTGGTGCCTGTGCTGCACTGACTAACCCACTGATAAAGTGAGTTGAAGACCGCTGCCCGAAAAGAAAAGCAGAACCGCTAATGAGGCTGTCGCAAAAAGCAAAAAAGCCTTGAACCACGAAGGACACGAAGGTCACAAAGGAAAAGAAAAGCTCTTCTTGGTGTTCTTCGTGTCCTCCG
>JAQFVO010001368.1 GCA_027942505.1 Endozoicomonas sp.
AATTATCTCAACATGGCAACATCGAAAATCCCATTCACCCCGATCAAAACGGCAGACTGACACCCACCCACCAGCACGAAAACGCAGACAGCTCACTGGCAACACCCGACACCAGCCAAGACCGGCCAAACGCCCCGAATAAACCTTATCTGACCGGGGAAATGGATGCCAATGCTACTGATGAGGACGGCTTGACGCCTCTGCACCTGGCCGTGGTAAATGGTGATATTGAGCGTGTTAAGGCGCTACTGACCATTCCCGGTATCCGGGTCAATGATAAAGACGACGATGGCTGTACGCCCCTGTTCGACGCCGCCGATGAAGGTCACAAAGAGTGCCTCAAGGCGTTACTGACCATTCCCGGTATTCGGGTCAATGAGAAGGGCCTGTATGGCCGTACACCCCTGTTCGCCGCCGCCGATGAAGGTCACAAAGAGTGCGTCGAGGCGTTGCTTGGTGTTCCCGGTATTCGGGTCAATGATAAGAACAACATGGGCCTTACGCCCCTTCACGCTGCCGCTCGTGCCGGCCACACCGAGTGCCTCAAGGCGTTACTGTGCGATCCCGGTATTCGGGTCAATGAGAAAGACGCGTATGGCCGTACACCCCTGTTATACGCCGCCAATGACGGTCACAAAGAGTGCGTCGAGGCATTGCTTAGCGTTCCCGATATTCTGGTCAATAAGAAGGATTGCCTTGGTATAACGCCTCTGTTCGCAGCTTCCATCGCAGGCCGCACCGAGTGCGTTAAAACGTTACTGGGTGCTCCGGGCATTCTGGTCAATGAGAAGACTAACGGTGGTGTAACCCCCCTGTCCACCGCCGCCCATGGAGGCCACACAGAGTGCGTCAAGATGTTGCTGAGCGCTCCCGACATTCTGGTCAATGAGAAGAATAACGCTGACCTTACCCCCCTGCACGTCGGCGTCTATGAAGGTTGCACCGAGTGCGTTGAGGTGCTACTGAGTGCTCCTGACATTCTGGTCAATGAGAAGGATAACGGTGGCTGCACGCCCTTGCACCTCGCCGCCCATGAAGGTGACACCGAGTGCGTCGAGGTGTTACTGAGCACTCCTGAGATTCTGGTCAATGAGAAGGATAACGATGGCTGGACGCCCCTGCACACTGCCGCCTATGGAGGCCACACCGAGTGCGTGAAAATGTTACTGGGAGCTCCGGGCATTCTGGTCAATGAGAAGACTAACGATGGCGTGACTCCCCTGCACATCGCCATCAAAAAAAGACACTTTAACTGCGTCAGGGTATTGCTGAAAGCTCCTGGCATTCTGGTCAATGAGAAGGAAAACTATGGCTGGACCCCTCTTTATATCGCCGCCAGTAGAGGCCAGACCGTGTGCGTCAGGGCATTGCTGAAAGCTCCTGACATTCTGGTCAATGAGAAGAGCAACAGTGGTCTTACGCCCCTGCGCGCCGCTGTCAGCGCAGGCCGCAAAGGGTGCGCCATGCTGTTAGCATCCTTTCCCGCAACTGACGTCAGCAGTGGCAGGAAGAGCGGTGACTGCCCTCTGTGCCAGGCTGCACAAGAGGGCAACGTCGGGTACCTGGAACTGTTGTTACAGGCAGTCCCGGGCATTGACGTCAATGAGCAAAATAACGATGGCTTTACGCCCCTT
>JAQFVO010000768.1 GCA_027942505.1 Endozoicomonas sp.
GCTCTTCCGATCTATCCAGTATTGTGACTTCAGACTTGACCACATCGTCAATGATCAGCCTGAATATCAGTTGCTCATAACTGTCAGCCATCACACGACAGGCAGTAAAATTCAGCGGCTTGGGCAGGATTGTTAATCGAGACCGCCAGACATAACGCATCGGTTCGCCCCGGTCCCACAAACTGAACATGCCCTCGTTGGCCGGATCGTAAATAATGACACTATCCAGCAACGGATCTCGATACGCTGCCGTAAACGTCTGATCAGTAAACCGGATCCCGGCTTCTTTCATGCCCGGATTAATCAGCATTGTGCCCTTACTGTCATCCAGCCGGGTAAACGTGATAATAATGGTATCTTCATGCACCACCGTGATCATGCTTGATGGGTTCAACGCTTGCCACTGTTCCGGCGTCATCATGCCCTGAGTAATCACATTGCTACCCGACGACGATATGACCACTAATCCATCCGGCGACGCATAACAGCAGCCGAAAGATCCAGAGGCAATTGAACGGCGCGCTATGCAACCCTGCTCCATATTCAGTTCTATGGAACTCATGGCCGTAGGCATGGTACCCGTCAGCAGGTACGGGTTTTTCTGCGTAACCACCACAATGTTGTTGTCAGCAATGCCCACCCCTTCAACAGGATGTGGAAAAGGATACCTGGCGAACGGGTTCCATGCGTGGGGCAAATACGGCTCACTGATACACACATCATTATCACTGGCACCAAACACCAGACCATTGCTTAACACATTCATGCTGTGCAAATTTTCCGGCGGAGGATCATAGTAAGTACTGGCCAGTTCATCACCAGGCAATTCAGCATCCGGTATGGCATCCACATAGCTGGCATCATCAATTCCCAGTTCTGCTACCAACCCATATCGGGTCACACCCTGGCTGTATATTCGACGATATAACCGTTTGCCATGCCACGGATAGTTCCCACTGGGCACTGCCGCTAAATTTGTTACCTGCACTGCATTAACCGGCGTTACCGTGATCATCCGCGACGGCTCAGACGGTGG
>JAQFVO010001376.1 GCA_027942505.1 Endozoicomonas sp.
GGTATTTACCAGGATTATGTTTCAACTGGCCACAACATCATAAGGCGTGCTTTGATCACTTACTTTGTCAAGATTTAAGCCGAGATTTGCATCTTGTACTATGCACTCACAATGTCTCTATACACACAATTGCTCTTGAATGTACTTCGTATTTCAGAGATGAAGATAAGTCTCATACCAGCTAGGGCTTGTTTAAGTTTGCTGACAATTACCTTTTCTTGAAGAACCGCTCTCCTTGGTTAAGTACAGCCATGCAATGATAAGGAATATATCAGTATTATCCAGGGTGCTTAATTGTGCACATATACTTTTTCTTTAAAAAAGGAAGGGATTTATTTAAGTTGCAAGGAGTTTAGTGTAAAGAAAATTTTTGTCTTTGATGAGAGTTTGTTACTAACATTTTATGGTCACAGTATGTTGTAAGAAGATCATTGGCAAGGAAGAGCAAGACAGGCAATGTGTCAGGAGAAAAGCCTCTGATGGTTGTATTTATTTTTCCCCAGGTGACAAATCAACTGCTGCTGCTCCTACATTTGTGTTCACTGTTCCACTGAAACAACAAACAGCAACTGAGGTGACAGCGTCAACACCGCTTCAAGATCAAGTAGAGAAAGCAGCATTGGGTGTCTCTGATATAACCTTTGTATCTGAATCCCAGTCACAAAGTAATGGCACAAGGCAGAAGAAAAAGCCAAGAAGAAAGAAAGCACCAATCTATTGGGGAAAAAAGCCAAGTAGGAGGAAACTAGATGTAAAGCAAAAATTAGACTCAGATTGATCAGGTTACTCAGGAGTTTCTGGTTGAAGTGAATGGGGAACAAGCAAAGGTCAGTGGTGAAGTTTCTCCCCCACCCACTTCAGAAACACACCCAACACACCATTGCACCCACTCGCTTCAGTAAGCCCATTTAAAATCGATATAATGCACTGCCTACCCGAGTTGAAACGATAATGACTGGCCCACGACAGCGATAAACACCATGGAGACTCAATAATGAGCCAAGTAAGGCTGGGCGTTTTTGGCTCAGCGTTTGATCCGCCAACCCTGGGCCATCTTGATGTGCTGCAACAGGCTGCCAGCTGTCACCATCGCATATTGCTGGTACCCAGTGTTTTTCATGCCTTTGATAAAAAGCCACTGCCATTTGAGCTGCGTCTGCAAATGTTGCAGTGCTTTATTGATGATGCTCAGATTGCCTGCCCCCTTGAGATCTGCACTCTGGAAAGTGAGCTGCTGGCGCAAAATCCCGGTCGTCCTGTTTACACCTACGATTTGATGACGGCCCTGGCCAGACAGTACCGGGACGAGGCTGACATCGCCTTCATTCGCGGTCCGGATAATGCCCGGCCGGAGGTTTGGCAGCGATTTTATCGCTGGCAGGATATTGAAGCTCGCTGGCCAATATTTACCGCGCAACAGCGGGTCAATGTTCGCAGCAGCGATGTGCGCCGCATTCTTGCCGCTGCCGAACCGGCCGATAACAATCTTCAGCAGGGTCTGTTACTGCCTTCTGTCCAGACGTTTATCCTGACTCACAATCTATACCGAACAGGGAACCCATGAAGCTTTCAGGTCTCGATGCCAAGGATGTAGACGTTCACGAAGAAACCACTCTCCATTCAGGTTTTCTCGAACTGCGCCAGTACGCCATTACCCACAAACTGTTCAACGGCAGCACCAGCCCCGTCCTGAGTCGGGAGACCCTGGTCAGACCACCTTCGGTGGCCGTTATCTTATTTGACCCAGCGCGCCAGGAGGTGGTTCTGGTGGAACAATTTCGCATGGGGCCTTATCTGGATAATGACGATCCATGGTTGCTGGAGGTGGTTGCCGGCATGAGTGAACCGGGAGAAACGCTCGATGCCGTCGCCCGACGCGAAGTGACCGAAGAGACCGGTTTCCAGGTGGCTTCTCTGCTACCCGTAGCCGATGTTTATGTCAGCCCCGGTGCCAGTAATGAAAAGCTGAAACTTTTCTGTGGCCTGGTGGATGCCAGCAAGGCCGGCGGCACTTTCGGCGTGAGCGATGAGGGCGAGGATATCAAGGTGCATGTTCTTCCCTTGCACGAAGCTTATGGTATGGTGACAGATGGCCGGATCAATAACGCACCAGCGGTCATTGCCCTGCAATGGCTCAAGCTGCACCATCACGAGCTACAGTCCGAGTGAAGCCAGAATGAACAATAAACACAACAATGATCAGTTCTTGCAAACATTTGTCTCTCTCTTTCGCTTTGGTGGGTCGCACCATCAAGGTGTTTTTTCCCGTTTTGTTGCAGTGTTATGTATCTGGCTGTCTGGTCCGCTGTTGCTCAGCGGATGTAAGACCCTCGCCGAGAGCACAGCCGAATTTTACCAGGAAAGTCTCTCTGCCAATGAGCAATGGGCTGTAATCCCATTCACTAACCGTTCCACCGAGATGCCCGACGATTTTTCTGTTCAGCTCGAACGCATCGTGAGGGTGCAATTACCTTCCAAAGGCGTTGCCAGCACTTCGGTATACCAGCAGCCAAGGAACACCGTCAGGGTACCTGGCACCGCTAAAGATGCTTACAATCTTGAACGCACCCGAGTCTGGGCCATCAGTAATGGTGTTCGTTACACCATCTCCGGTAATGTCCATGAATGGCAGTACGATGAGGAGATGCGTTTATCAATCTCACTTGACCTGCACGTGTTCGATTTGGATTCCGGTGAGGAGGTGTGGAGCATTGATGGCATGGCAACAGGCGATCGAAATGAAAGTGCCTACGATGTCAGCCGAAAACTGATTGTAGATCTTTTGGCTGCCATGCCGATTGGCCAATAATGATTTCTAATAAAAAACCTGGATGGTAAAGGCTATGCTCTACGTTCTCATGGGTGATGATAAACAGGTCCACGCTGTCTCCGACAAGCCACTTTCCAGTGACTGGCAACTGGTTGATATGGATGACGAGAGCCTGAAGCTGTTTTTGCAGAAAAACCCCGAAATCAGCGCCGGCATCATGGAGTCATCGGACGCTGGTTTTATCCGGGTGCTTGAAGACGTGATTGACCTGCTGATCGATAAGCAGCTGATTCAGTTCACCGAGTTTCCCGACGCCGTCCAGACCAAGCTGCTTAACCGACGTCGCTACAGGGAAAGCCTGCGCAGCAACTCCGACAGCACTCGCCTGCTTGAAGACGATGATGAGATATTTTAGCCAGTTGTATTAAATCACCCAGCCCGGTGGACCAGTCCACCGGGCCTATGCTCATACTTTTGCGGCTGTCGCTGCCGACAACTCACCATTTTTATTGAACAGTCCTTCAAGCATCAAGGTGATGGCACCATCGCCGGTGACGTTACAGGCTGTGCCGAAACTGTCTTGCAAGGCAAAAACTGCGAGCAGTAGGGCCACTCCGGCCGGATCAAAGCCCAAAACCCCGACTACTATACCCATTGAGGCCATCACTGTACCACCGGGTACGCCAGGAGCGCCCACAGCAAAAATACCAAACAGCATAATAAAAACAACCATGGTACCGAACAAAGGCAGGCTACCGTACAGCATCATAGAGATCACCATGCAGAAGAAGATTTCAGTAATCACCGAGCCGCACAGATGGATGGTGGAGCCCATAGGGACCATAAAATCCACCGTCTCCTGACTGAGTACCTTCGATTGACGGGCACAGCTCAGGGCCACCGGCAACGTGGCAGCACTGGACATAGTGCCCACCGCCGTCAAGTAGGCCGGACCGTAATGACGAATGACCTCGTAGGGGTTCTTGCCAGAGATGACCCCGGCAGTGCCGTAAAGCACCACCAGCCAGATGGCATGGCCCAGCAGTGCCAGCAACACCACCTTCAGAAACACTGGCAGCTGTTGAGTCAGTGTGCCCTGATAAGCCAGGCCGGCAAAAGTGGTGGCAATAAACAACGGCAGAACGGGAATAACCATTTTTTTCACGACCATCATCATCATGTTTTCAAATTCAAACAGTGCTTTTTCGATGGCCGTGGCCCGGGTGGCCAGGGCAGTAACACCCAGAACAATGGCGGTAACCAGTGCGGTCATCACCGACATAATTGGCGGAATGTTCATCTGAAATGCCGCCTCAGGCAGCTGGCGCAGGCTTTCCAGAGAGATAGGTACCGACATATGGGGAATGACAAGCAACCCGACCATGTAGGCCATGCTGGCGGCACCAATGGCGGAAAGGTAAGAGATGCTCAGGCCCGCACCAAGCATTTTGCTGGCATTGTGGCGTAATTTGGTAATGGCTGGGGCAATAAACGCAATAATAACCAGGGGGATGGTATAAAAAATAAACTGACCGATGATGTATTTTATTGAACCAATGACGGCCATCACCGACTCATTAGCCAATAGACCAACAGCAATTCCGAGGGCGATCCCCGTCAACAACCGGTTGATCAGACCCCACTCTCCTTTTGCCTGACGCTCACTCATTGTTCATTACTCCCAGGACAGATTTTGAGAACAGCTTATGCAAACCCCATCCAGACCGGATATTGATAAGCATCAACGACAGTGGTGAATATAATCGTTCATGCCATTGGTGATGTATTCAGAACCGTTTATTTTTTGATGACAGATGCATCGGCGGGGGATTACGCTCATCGATTAAACAAGAGAGATATCGATCTTCACTCAGCGACGGATGAAATTTCATAAAGTGCCGCTCAGCTCCGCGCAATTTGGTCATCCCGGCACCACAGAGCAGGCAAACGATAGGCCTGCTGGTCTTGGCAGTCTTATCCAACCGCTTTTTTGATACAGGGGGATCTGCCGGTTGCTCAGCGGCCAGATCGGAGTCCCTGGTCAGGGCAGGCTGCGCACTCTTGGACAACTCTATTTTAACCCGTGAATACTGCCGATAATCATCGCTCCAGGGCATCTGTGTTGGTCGGCTAAAACTCAACTGCTCTTGTCCCGTCTGCCGGGCGAGCATCTGCACACTGCGCGCCCACACTGTGGCCCATTGCCCGCTGAAATCTGGTGATGACTTGTGAACATCCGGTGGCTGAACAGAGTCTGAACGAACATGGCGTGACTGAACGGGTTGCACGGTGACCTCCTCTTGCAATTGGTATGCCATTTTCTCAGACCGGTCGGCAAATCTAAGGTTCCAACTGACGCGAGGTCAATCCTCCTATTGCTGGATGTCAGGCCATTTTTTACCATGAAGAGGTGGCGGCCTGACCGGAAATGACACTGAAAAGACCATTAAATCTGTGGATAAGCTGTTAAAGTCTGTGGATAAGCTATGAATATGCGGGGAAAACACGATCAATGGACATTGCAGGTAAGACAATAAAGCCCTGCCCTTGCTGCCGGGGTGAACCGATGTTTGCCGACTTGATCATCGGTCACGGTGCCGAGGCCGTGACTATGTGGCAGGTCAGCTGTACCGGATGCGGCTTAACCACCGCCATGGACGAGGATAAAGACTTTGCCTTGCAGCTCTGGAACCAGCGACTGGAATACGACAAGCTGAAAATGTGGGTAACCTTGCTGGCCATCGGGCTACCTGCAGCAGTCATTATCTGTCTGCTACTTGGCAGCCTCATAGGCCTGAGCCTGGCAGGATGAATCAGCCTTTGAGGATTGGCTTGTGCTGAGTGCAACTGGTGATGTTATCCACCAGCTGATTAATAAACTGGGCATAGCTTACAGGTCCCGGAGAAACCGTTTCACCCAGTGGATCAAGTACCCCGACTGTGACGGATAACCCCTCGGTCAGCCGGTCGATGTAGGCAGGGTGAAACTGTGGTTCGCGGAAGATACAGACTGCCCCGGCCTTGTCCAGCTGCCCCTGCAAATCCACCAGGTGACGGGCGCCCGGCTGCTGTTCTGGGTTTTGGGTAAAGTACCCGGCAGCGGGTAATCCGTATTGTTCCTGAAGATAGCCATACGCGTTGTGGAAAACAAAAAACGGTTTATTCCCGGATTGTCTGACTTTTTCCAGATTGCGCTCGTCAGTCTTGTCCATGCAATGGAGGAATCGTTCCAGATTGGCCTGATACCTGGCCTTGTTAGTCGCGTCCAGCGAGGTTAAAACGCGACTCATCTCGGTGGCAATGACGCGGGCATTGTCTGTGCTCAGCCAGATATGAGGATCATGCGCACCGTGGTCATGATGGCCGTGATGATCACTCTCCCCGGTGTGCAGCAGTTGAACGCCTTTGACATCCATCAGCGAAATCGCTTTTTGCGTCCCGTTGAGCATTTTCGGCAAGAAGGTCTCCATGGCAGGCCCAACCCAGAACACCACATCAGCCCCTCTGAGTTTTCGTGCGTCGGAGGGTTTCAGGCTGTGACGGTGCGGTGAACTCCCCGGAGGCAGCAGAACATCTGCATCAGTAACGCCGTCGGTAATTCCCTGGGCAATCAGCTGCAACGGTTTGATACTGACCAGAACATTTGGTGGCTCAGCACTGACCTGGACACTGGCGGCCAGCAACATCAGTGCCGCCAGGGATCGTTTGAGGGTAGGGACAAACTGCATACACGAACTGCTCTTATCGAAAAGAGGATAGTATTACACTTGCCGGGAAAAGGGCATATAAGAGCAGGTCTTTGCGGGCTTGGCAGTAAAAGCCTTTACCTCGGGTAAAGGCGGCGATTTAGCGGGATCTATCAAATGTCGTTCCAGTAATCATCGCCAAAAATTTCACTCAGTCGCTTGTCTTCACGGCGCTCTTCAAGTGCGCGACGGATTTGCAGGGTTCGCCGGGTGCCTTTTTGCTCGAGATCAGGGCGGATCAATTGCTCGTCCAGAATGAACTCTTTCGCAGCTTTCTTTCCTTTGCTCATCGCAGCGTCCTCTGATGGTCTGTTTGATGCGTCCGGATTACGACTACTACGGTAGGATATTCCGGCAAAGGTGCCAATCACCAGACTCGGACAAGCGTGTAAGCAAAATCTCACAACAAGACCTTCTGTGACAGTTTCGCTACACTCTCAACTTTCTGACCTCCCTGCACCAAGGAGGCGCAAACCCGGACTGAACAACGCTTATGGACGTAACCTCAATTCTCGACTCCCTCAACGACGCGCAGCGCAGCGCCGTGGCAGCGCCCGTCTGCTCCATGCTGGTTCTGGCCGGAGCCGGCAGCGGCAAGACCCGTGTACTGGTTCACCGCATCGCCTGGCTGGTGCAGGCCGAAGCCATGTCACCTTACTCCGTGATGGCAGTAACCTTTACCAACAAGGCCGCAGCAGAGATGCGCTCACGCATCGAGGAGTTACTGGGTATCGCCCCGCGGGGGATGTGGGTTGCGACGTTCCACGGTCTTTCCCATCGGTTACTCAGAAGTCACTGGCAGGAGGCCGGCCTGCCGGAAAACTTTCAGATTCTCGACAGTGATGATCAGCTGCGGATCATCAAGCGCATTATGAAGGCCATGCAGCTTGATGAGCAGAAATGGCCACCGCGTCAGGCCCAGTGGTTTATTAACAGTAAGAAGGACGAAGGACTGCGCCCGGACTACATCGATCCGGGTTATGACCCGTATGAGCGCACCATGGTCGATGTCTACCGCCGCTACCACGACTACTGCGAACAGGCTGGAGTGGTGGACTTTGGTGAGTTGTTACTCCGTGCCCATGAGCTGCTGCTGAAACGGCCCGATGTGCTGCAACACTACCGTGAGCGTTTTCGTTACATTCTGGTCGATGAGTTCCAGGACACCAACGCCGTGCAGTACGCCTGGCTGCGCCTGCTCGCAGGTGACCAGGACAAACTTATGGTGGTTGGCGATGATGATCAGTCCATCTACGGCTGGCGCGGTGCACGCATTGAGAACATACGCCAGTTCACCAAAGATTTCCCCAAAGCCCAGACCATCAAACTGGAACAGAACTATCGCTCCACCGGCAATATCCTTAAAGCCGCCAACGCCGTTATTACCAACAACCCTGACCGTCTGGGCAAAGAGCTGCGTACCGATGGTAACGAAGGTGAGCCGGTGCATCTGTACGCTGGGTTTAACGAGCTGGATGAAGCGCGCTTTATCACTGACCGAATCAAAGAAGCCATTGCCAGCGGTAAAGCGCGCAGCGACATGGCCGTGCTCTATCGTTCCAATGCCCAGTCGCGCATTCTGGAAGAAGCCATGCTGCGCGCCAGCATCCCTTATCGGATTTACGGTGGCCAGCGCTTCTTTGAACGGGCAGAGATCAAAAATGCCCTGGCCTATCTGCGACTGGCCAGTTCCCCCAACGATGACACCTCTCTTGAGCGGGTCATCAACGTTCCTACCCGGGGCATCGGCGAGAAAAGTGTTGAAAAGCTTCGCGAAGCAGCCCGCGCCCAGGGCATCTCTTTGTGGCAGGCGATGAAAAACCTGGTGGCGTCCGCGACACTGGGCGGCAAAGCTGGCAAGTCCATGGCCACCTTTGTTGAGTTAATTGACGCCATGGGACAGGCAGCGAAAACCCTCGAACTGGGCGAGCTAGCCGATCATGTGGTAACCATGAGCGGCCTGATCGAACACCACGGCAAAGAGAAAGGGGAAAAGGGTCAGGCCCGGGTCGAGAACCTTGAAGAACTGATCAATGCCTGTCGTCAGTTTGATATGGATGATCTGGACGAAGAGCAAGACAGTGCAACCCCGCTGGACGCCTTTCTTGCCCACGCCGCCCTGGAAGCAGGTGACAGCCAGGCCGACCAGTTTCAGGACAGTGTGCAGATGATGACCCTCCACTCAGCCAAAGGATTGGAGTTCCCCCTGGTCTTTCTGGCCGGTATGGAGGAGGGTCTGTTCCCCCACAAAATGTCACTCGATGAAGGCAACCTGGAAGAAGAGCGTCGGCTTTGCTACGTAGGCATTACCCGCGCCATGACCACCCTGTACCTGACTTACGCCGAAAGCCGCCGTCTTTACGGCAGTGAGACCATGAACCGACCGTCACGGTTTATTCGGGAAATTCCTGGTGAATTGCTGCAGGAGGTGCGCCTGGGCGGCACTATTTCCCGCCCGGTGACCACCCGGATGGCTCCCGCATCAGCTGACCATGGTTTATCACTGGGCCAGCGAGTGCACCATAACGTCTTTGGTGAAGGGATTGTCACCAATTATGAGGGCGAGGGTGGTCAGGCCCGGGTGCAGGTCAACTTTGATTCCGAAGGGAGTAAATGGCTGATGATGGCTTATGCCAATCTGTCACCATTGTGATTTTCCAGGGACGCTACCCGCCGCCCGCAAAAGCCAAAGCAGTTGGGCCTTTGCGGGTAGCGTCCTGAAATGTGGAAATTATTTAAAGACAACTCCCAAGGTCTAGCGAGCTGATTCTTGCAAACCCCATCCGCTCAAGTGCCAAACTATCCGCCAGCCCGTCTTTCCCCGTATGGACGAAGTGATCTTGTCCAGCAGTCTGTGCCGGTTGATCATCGTGACCTGCCAGCAAACTGATCACCCGGCGGGCAATGGCCGAACCAGAGTCAATCCAGTGAATATCCGGGGCAATTCGCTCCAGGGCCTCGCGCACCAGCGGAAAGTGGGTGCAGCCGAGCACAACGGCGTCAGGCCGGGGTTTAGCGTTCAGAAAGGGTGCCAGAATATCTCTGAGCCGGGCATCACAAAGCGATTCCCCACGCAGGTACTGCTCGGCCATTTGCACCAGCTCGCTGGAACCCACCCGGATTACCTGGCAATCAGCGGCAAAGTCATCGATTAACTGATCGGTATAGCTGCGGGCAATAGTACCGGGGGTGGCCAGCAGGCCGATACAGCGATTTTTGGAGTACTCACTGGCCGTTTTGATGGCCGGCACCACGCCAACCACGGGAAAACCAAGCTCACCACGCACCCTGGGCAGTGAAATAGTGCTGGCTGTATTGCAGGCAATCACCGCCAGGGATGGGTCAAACTGCACCGCCAGGGCATTAAGACAACAACTGGTGCGCTCGATGACCTCAGACTCAGGCTTTGGTCCGTAGGGAAAGCCCACCATATCGGAACAGTAAACCACTGGCACACAGGGCAAAACCTGTTTTATTTCCCGATAAATGCTGAGTCCGCCAACGCCAGAATCAAAAATAACGACGGGTTTTGCCATGCAATCCTCAGCTGTGCTCACGACCATTGGGCGTATAATAAGGTGTCCCTGCCGGGACCGTTTTAACAGCCGCTTATTTTTCGCAATCCGGGCCCGGGGCGCAATAGGCGTTATCACTACAGCAGTAGCATTGAATTCATTTCCGTAGCAGATAAGCGGATCAGAATCGCCTTATCAGAGTACTTCCCACAATGAACCACGAAGCTTTCCAGCAACAACTGGGGCAATTCCCCACCTCCGCCACGGCTGTTTTGCAATCGTTGACTCGACAGCAGGGGTGTCTTGGGCCTGAACAAGTCCAGACACTGAAGGAATCACTGCAACTGTCCACCGAACAGCTGCTCAAAGCGTTGCTCCCGCTGGCCGCAGCCATGAGCACATGCCCTGTTTCCAATTTCAGCGTTGGGGCAATAGTCGAGGGTTATCGGGAACACTGTCAGGGTCCATTCTATTTGGGCGCCAATCTGGAAACGGTTGGGCAACCCTTAAAAATGTCCATTCACGCAGAGCAGGCGGCCATCTGCAACGCCTGGCATCAGGGTGAAACCCGGCTGCGCCGCCTGATGGTCAATGAAGCCCCTTGCGGTCACTGCCGACAGTTCATTAACGAACTCAACGAGATTGAGCAGATGGACATTGTGGTCGGCCAGCTGCACAGCGACCAACTGCAACACTACCAGATCCCCAACCTGCTGCCGGATGCATTTGGTCCTGCTGATCTACAGCAGACGACCCGCCTGATGAGCCCCACCAGCCAGACGCTGATAAGTCCTGACTCAACAGATGAGCTGATCAATGCCGCGACCGAAGCGGCCCGACAAAGCTACGCCCCCTACTCCGGCTGCTACTCAGGCGTTGCCCTGCGCCTTGAGAACAGTACCATCATTACCGGCCGATATGCTGAAAATGCCGCTTTTAATCCGGGACTGACCGCCATAGAAGCGGCCCTGGTCAATCTGCGACTTGGCAGCCTTGATAAACCCCACGGCAAAGTCACTGATGTCGTCATGGTGGAAAAACAGGCTGTGATTTCCCATAAGGCTATGACGTCATCAATCGTCGATCACCTGGGAGCACAACTGCGGCACTATCTTGCCTGAGGTGGCACCGTCAACCGTTGAGCAGCTGGGTAATAGCCATTGTGTAAACTAAATGGATATATTGAGCAAGGAGGCTGCACTGTGAGTTCAGGTTTCAAAATCGACCCATCATCATCGTCCAATCTTGATTACGGCCGCGGTAACGATGACAACACGAACAACGCTGACAAAAGCATGAATGCCTCTTCTGAGGCTCAAAAGTCCTATCTGGATCGCTCAGGGAATAAAAAAGGTGCGGACAAATCACTTGATATGCGCAAAGCCCGAAAGAAAAACAAACGGAAAAAAAGGAAGAAGATATCGGAACGCAGCACCCGGGAGTTTAATGAAGATCAAGCCAGTGACTGAGAGAGCAGGCGTGCAATCCTCACCAAATCACCATTAACAGCAGGCACCAGACCTGCTGTTAATACCAGACAACACCAATCAACGAAGCCCACTGATGTAGTTAGACACCGCATCAATTTCCTTGTTGCTCATCTTCTCGGCGATACTTCTCATGATTTTGCCCTCCCCATCGTTGGCACGAAGCCCCTCACGCAGATCACGCAGTTGCTTGGCGAGGTAGTCGGCATTCTGGCCGGCCAGCATTGGGAAACCAGCAAGGTAATTGCCCTTACCGGAGGGAGAGTGGCAACCGGAACAGGCAGGAATACCTTTTTTAGCATCCCCTCCGCGGTAGAGCGCCTCACCGATGGCAACGTACTTCTCTTCCGTCGCTCCCTGGGGTGCAGGCTGGCTGGCATAAAAAGCGGCCAGGTCTTCAATATCCTGAGGCGTCAGGGCAGCAACAAACGGCATCATCTCCGGCACCGGGCGCACACCATCTTTAATTTCGGTAATCTGCTTGACCAGGTATCGCTCCCCCTGGCCTGCGAGATTGGGCCAGATGGGCGCCATACTGATGCCCGTAGCGCCATGACAGGCTGCGCAGGTGATTGCCTTACCCTGACCAGCGGCAGCATCACCCTTGGCAAAGGCGAGGCCGGCTACCCCCAAAGAAATAAACACAGTGAGAATGACTTTTTTCATTACCTGACCCAGTGACGGCATTTGCCTCAAGTGGCTGTTATTATTCGTCAAACCTGAATGCGTTTAATGATGCCAGGAGCGTTGGTCGGCTCCGGTTGATGCAACATCAGGTGACATGACGGCATGTGCCATGAACGACGATAGTATAAACTACTCAGTCGGCAACCGGTACAGCCAAGCGCCTTGCCGATAATCTGAAAGCACGCACATAGTTTCCGACCCCTCCTTATTACGTGACTGGCGGTAGTTGGTGTTCACCTGACGGTGATTATTTCCGTCAACAGCTGGCGACCTGATCATTGCAGCAAACAGTGGAATGCATGAAAGACCATGAGTGATATAGCTTCATTAAATTACCGACAGGCTTCGTTTGTCAAAAGTGCAGCAAGATTGAGCCAGTGTCCGGACAATGAAGGCCGGGAGGTAGCTTTTGCCGGGCGTTCCAACGCGGGCAAATCCTCTGCCCTCAATGCGCTGACCGGCTCCAACAAGCTGGCGCGCACCAGCAAGACACCGGGCAGAACCCAGCTGATCAACTTTTTCCAGGTTCAGGACGACATACTCCTGGTAGACCTGCCCGGCTACGGCTACGCCAAGGTGCCAGAGGCCATGAAAAAAGAGTGGCAGCACCATATGACCGATTACCTGGAAAGGCGTGAGGCGCTGGTCGGTCTGGTGCTGTTGATGGATATCCGCCATCCGATGAAAGAGTTTGACCAGATGATGCTGAACTGGAGTGTAAGCGCCAACTTACCTCTGCACATCCTGTTAACCAAGGCAGACAAACTCAAGCAAGGCGCAGCGAAGCAGGTACTGAACAAACTCCGCCAGGAGCTGGCACGCTTTCCCCTGGTCAGCATCCAACTGTTTTCCTCGCTGAAGCGCACCGGCGTGGATCAGTTAGCCATGAAGCTGGATGAGTGGTTTTTAGCGCCTGAGCCTGATGTTTTTGAGCAAGAGGACAGCGGCGGGGAAGAGTAACGCTCCCGGCCCTGTCGCAAAAGCATAAAAGCGTTGAACCACAAAGACACGAAGACACAAAGTTTTTTGGAGCTTGTCTGAGCTACGCTTGGTGGGCAATAAGTCTGCCTTTGTGCCTCCGTGTCTTTGTGGTTCCCTTCTTTTCAGGGCCTTTTGCGACAAACTCATTGCCGGATCGGTTCAGAGAATCTCAAACCAGCCCATGCTCAGCCATGGACAGAATACTCCCACGCCCGACGATCATATGGTCCAAAACCCGAACATCCACCAGCTGCAACGACTCTTTAAGTTTGCCCGTGATGTGAATATCAGCCTTGCTTGGTTGCGGATCACCCGAGGGGTGGTTATGACAGAGAATCACTGAAGCGGCATTGAGAGCCAGCGCCTGTTTCACCACTTCTCTTGGGTG
>JAQFVO010000770.1 GCA_027942505.1 Endozoicomonas sp.
GCCATCTGCTCGTCACCCAGTGGTCCCTGATTGTTGCGCATAATCCGGCGCAACACCTGGGCTTCACGCTCGGGGCGGTAGAACACGGCATCCGGGTCCGTTTCACCTTTGACCTGAGCCACTGCCTGGGCACAGCGTCCACGTTCACTGATCAACTCAAGAATCTGCCGGTCAATGGCATCAATTTTAATGCGCAGTTGCGCCAACTTGTCGTCATCCATAGCGTCGCTCGAAATCTTTCATGAAATCCACCAGGGCATCCACATGACGCTCCGGGACCGCATTATACAGGCTGGCGCGCATTCCTCCGACCGCCCTGTGACCTTGCAGATAACATAAGCCGGCCTCAGCAGACTCAGTCAGAAACAGGGGTTCAAGTTCCGGGCTGGCCAAAGTAAACGGCACATTCATCCGTGAGCGCCATGAGGACTCAACGTTGTTCAGATAAAACCCGGAGCTGTCGATCTGCCGGTACAACGTGGCTGCCTTACGCGCGTTGGCGGCACCAATGGCGGCCAGACCACCCTGTTGTTTTAACCACTTGAACACCAACCCCGCCAGGTACCAGGCAAATGTGGGCGGGGTGTTGTACATGGAATGGTGATCATTCTGCTGTCGATAATCCAGCACCGAGGGGCACTGCGGTGCTCCACGATCCAGCAAGTCATCCCTGATGATAACCAGCGTCAGGCCGGCAGGGCCAATATTCTTCTGGGCACCGGCGTAGATCATACCAAAACGACTGACATCAAGCGGCGCAGAGAGAATATTGGACGACATGTCTGCCACCAACGGCACCTCGCCTGACTCAGGAATGAAAGAGAATTCAAGGCCACCGATGGTCTCATTCGGAGTGTAATGCAAGTAAGCGGCATCACGATTCAGCTGCCATTGATCCGGTGCAGGTAGGGTTCGATAGGCTTCTGCCGCGCCATCAACAACAACGTTTGCCTTGAGATAACGCCCTGCCTCGTCAATGGCTGTTTGCGCCCAAAAACCACTGTTGACGTAATCTGCTGAACTCTTGTCACCTTTCAGGTTAAGAGGAATGGCAGCAAACTGACCGCGAGCCCCCCCTTGCAAAAACAGCACTCGATAATTGTCCGGAACCAGCAGAAGCTCACGTAAATCCTGTTCGGCTTCTCTGGCTGTGTGCAAAAACTCCGGGGTACGGTGGCCGACCTCCATCACCGACGCCCCTTGTCCCTGCCAGTTCAGCAGCTCATCCCTCACCTGCTCAAGAACATCTTGCGGCAACGCTGCCGGCCCGGCTGAAAAGTTGCAGATACGCTGATCAAGCAGGTTCTCATGTTCACG
>JAQFVO010001391.1 GCA_027942505.1 Endozoicomonas sp.
AAGAGCCTCAAAAAGTCATATCCAGCACAGAGAGCTACAGCGAAAAAACTGATATTGAAGTCAACCTGCCTTCAAAGCCTAAACACCAGCGCAGTCCTACCTCAGGTTCAAACCAACGCACTGTAATATTGTCTCAGGGCAACATCAATAACAATCACTTCTACCTTCGCCCCATTATGGATTTTTTCCCAAAAGAAAGTATCGGCGGAAGCAATAAGCAACAGATCGCAAGCCACCTACTTTCAGTGAAGTTTGGCGATTCACTCCCTGTTACAACAGATATTGCAGGGGATAAAAAGATGTTCCGCTGTAGAGGCGCTATGGGTGACTTCTTAAAGACCCACAACATGAAGGCAGGTGATGCTGTAATCATTACAAAGGTTGATGCATTTACTTTTCAAGTCGAAAAGTCTCGAATACTACCTTAATACACCAAAATATATAAACGAAACAGGGTAGGCATAGTAAAATATATGCCATTCTCATGTTTACTTATGGTGCTTTATGATGAACAACAAGTGGAAACATGGAAAAGCACATTTTGAGTTGGGGGGAGTCCCATCGGCATTAACCGAGTCACACGGTATCAGGCCCATACCTATTATTCTTGATGATTCAGGCAATGTTATCAATTTCTTCGAATTCCCGAATCAATATGGCCTGAAAGATACCATTGATCAAGTAAAGGCTGCCTGCGAGAATTTAGAAGTTCTTGACTTTATGCAGGCAAAATCAGAATACGAGCATCGATACACCATAGACCAACTTCTTAAGATTTAATCCCTTCCGAAAAGTCACGGTAAAAGTGCTGCCGGTTTAACCAAACCGGCCCTGCTCTCAACTCCACATTATTGTGATCATAGATACCCAGCCAACATTTCAGGACTAACCTCTTCTGGAGTAATTACCGCATCCTTAAGCGTTGTTTTATTACTTAACAATTTGTGAAGATTCAAATCGAACGAGTTGCTTTGTGGATGTAAAGCCATCGGCAAGTAGACATTAACATCGCGTTGCTGCCCAATTCTATATACACGATCTGTTGCCTGAGCTTCCTTTGCCGGATTCCAGTGACGTTCAAGGTGGATGACATTATTCGCTCCTACCACCGTTAACCCAGAACCAGCCGCAATGGGCGACATGATAATAACACCAAACCCGGGCTCACTTTCAAAACGACCAATAAGCCCCTTACGAGTCTCCTCCGCGCCCTTTTTACTACTGGTTACTGCTTTGGTATCACCATTAATAATCTCAATGTGGATACCATAAATCCGTACAAGAGCCAGCTTTAATAGCGTCTGCAAGCGCTTATTCATGGCAAAAATAATCACTTTCTGCTGCCGCACCTTGATCTCATCCAGAATACTCAACACCGAAGTCATCTTTCCAGAACGAAACATAAAATCGCGCACGCCCCGGACCGACTGAGGCAGTTCTGGCAGTGCAGAGTCTTGAAGATTCTGATGAATACTGATTTCCCGTAATTTCAACATCGCAGGCAGAATAACACCTCGAGTAGTCCCCATGGCTTTGGCATCCAGTACATCTGCCACCACCTGGTTATATTGCTCAAGCTGGCTACTCTCCATCACACCGGCTATGTGAGGCGCATACTGGCACTCATCTCCTGTCGCAAGCTGCTCAACCCCCACCCAATGCCTCTTTGCCGGAAGCCCCTTCAGATTATCCTCCTTAAGGCGACGAAGCATCAGTGCACCAACGCGATTACGCAGTTTGGTGCCCACTTGTTCCTTAACTTCTCTCTGGTTTTCAGCACCGGCCTTGGCGATTGGAACCATATAGGTCTGGCGAAACTCCTGATAGGCCCCCAATGCTCCAGGCTTTACTGTATCCATCAAGCACCAGAAATCACCCAGATGATTTTCCACCGGTGTGCCAGTAGCCAAAAGATGAAATCGGGCTTTAAGGGCTTTTGCTGCGCGTGTGGCCAGCGTATTGGGAGACTTTATTGCCTGAGCTTCGTCACAGATAGCAAAGGACCAGTCGATGCGACACAAGGAAAACTGGTAGTCTCGCAGAGCCTGATATGTCGTCAGCACAAGGCGTCGAGGCAGATCCAACCGATCTGGCCCATACTCAGGCCCAACCTTGAGCGAATAACGAATAGCTGTACATGTATCTGCCTCATTAAGATCATCATGGGTTGTCAAGCTGGCTTCAGCTGTCTGCTTTAATTCAGAACCAGCCCCTTGCAAACGAAACTTCTTCAAATCAGCATTACTTTGCAGGATAACAAGGCTATCGAAAGGGCTTCGATGAAAATATTTTTCTATTTCATCCCGCCAGTTCTCCAGCAAGCTTAATGGAGCTACTACCAGAACAGGACGTTCTGTTACTCCGCGCTCACGACACTTTCTGTAGTATTCAGACACAGCAACCAGAGACATGAAGGTTTTTCCCAGCCCCATATCATCTGCCAACAAGCCCCCATGCAGACTCTCTTCATGATCAGCCACCTGGAAGCTTTGCTCGGCCAACCCTAACAACCAGCGAATACCTTCATCTTGATGAGGATATGGTTTTAGTTTGAGGTAGCTGTAATCCAGAGTTCCTTGATAACTGACATCCCGTATCTTTTGAGGAATATCATCGCTGCCATACTCCAGATCTTCATCATTCTCAATAACATCCAAAACCAGCTGAGCAGTTTTTTCAGGCTCTTCAGCTTCTATGGTTTCAGTATCTGCCCCGTTTTGAATTCGGGATCGAGTTGCAGTCAATAATTTCTGAGTTCGTTTTTCATCGCTAATGTCGTAGCTTTTACCTTCAACAGTAACGGCATTCGCCCCGACACTAAGTGCATTATCCACTCGTTCCTTTAGCTCATCTACCTGCTCTTCCGTTTCAAGGGTCGCGCAAAGTTCAGCAATGGGGAGCCTGTTATCAGGGTCCACCAGCTGCTGGACAAACCAGTCCACACCCGATGACTCAACCTCGCCAAAATAGGCATGCTGAAACTCCGTAGCACCACAAACCCTTAATGAAAACCCTTGGTCCAGATCAACCAGAGCGGCATCCAAAAATGCAGAGGGCGTTTCAAAAAATCGCTTTACCTGCTCTTTTGGAATCTTTCTGGAACTGATGATCTCCTGGACAGCATCCAGCTTCTGTTTATCCAGAAGAACAATGCGCTTGCCCACACGAAGCGATTTTACCCGACCATCCTTATCCAATTGCCCTAATCTGGCCTCCAGTTCACGGGTATCTACACCATGACCAATTGTCGGTGTTATCAGTGCGCTACCATCATTGGTGATCTGCACATCTACACCGACACCATCTGGGCAGACCGCTTCCAGCTCACGAAAATGCCCAAGATCAACCTGACAACCATCAGCCAGCGCTTGCTGCATTTTGTAAACGGCAATAAGGTTTTGGTACTCACCTCTATCATCCGGAGGCAGAGCATTGTGCTGAACAACAGCCTGAATAAGGTGCCACTGCTCAGGTGATGGCAGGTACTGTTCTGTTTCCGTCAGTTTTAATAGTGGCCCATTTAAACGATATTGGCTTCTCGGAATCCTCAAACCATCACTGTCGATCAGTATCAACTCACATGTGAATGCTGGATGTGTAGTTTGTCCGGTAAAACTAACCTGAAAGCGACCCGGCCAGGACTTGGGTAGTTGCAATAGCAACCGTTCATCGTCGTTAAGACAAACGGCATTGTCCGAAGGCAGAAAAAAACCATTGGCCAGTGGCAATACTCGTCCCTCTTCGGCAAGCATCTGTAGTGTTATATATTGGTATTGGGTTAAGTCATCTAAGTTAGCATCACCGCTTTGGCAACTTTTAAACACATCATCAGGCAGAATGAGATTAAGCCCCTGACTATCTGGAATAAATTGGAATCTGGGTGTGGATGCCTCTTTCTTAAGCAACCCCCGAATAAACTGCTTGATGTTCATGAGTGATACGTTAATCCGTACTTTTGCTTGTATATCCGGTAGTCTTCAGGGGTGAGCAGTTTTTCAACATCAAGGTTTACCCCTGATTTCTCAAATGCCTGAATAGCTTTTCGCTGCCAAGTCACATTAGGGTAATGGGTGATACCTATTGGTATATACGATGCTCCATACCGTTCTTCGCGAAACTCTCTGCGATACCAAAAGTCTAAATCAGTACCAAGTTCAGACTGAGAAAACTTAATAACGTTGTAATTAAGAATATTTGAGCAATCAGGCAACCGATCAAATATCCAAAATTTGGCACTATGACTTCCCTCGATAACATGAAAACCAGCCACATTCATGTAAATGATGGACTTATCCTTATGGTTTAGCCCTGCATAAACAGGCAGCTCTTTGGCATCATAATTATTTTTGAGGAACTGGCTTGCATGCCAGCCTATAAACAATCGGGTATTACCTATCAAGCCATGTTCAAAGAGCCCCTCAAGGAAGCGCTTCCTGGCTGGAAACATTCTGCGAAGATCCTCATCCCCACTCTGATTCGCAAAGGCCTCAAATGCCCGCAGGAACAGGTCAAGGTCAAAACGAGACAGCCAACCTCTGACATGTTCGATGTAAGACTGATCCAATCTCCGCCACCAAGACTGGAAGTTTCTCGACATGGTTGGAACACGAGGGTCACCCGCAATGGTCAGAATGATTTTCATCCAGTTTTCCGGCATGGGTTTACCGGAACGAATAACCAAACCAATTAGTATATTTAACACCGCATGGCCAATTAACAGACCATCTTTGTAAGGAGCATTGACGACCTTGTTCTGCAAAATTTCAGCAAAAAGGTGACTATCCTCACCGGGCCGCAATCGTTCAAGGTTGGAAATATAATAAAGAACCGTACAGCGCTCCCTGAACAAGCCTTCTGTCTCAGGTATTCCAATGTTCATCAAAGCATCATGTAATGTAATACCTCGGTTAACCACATCATCTACAATACGAACTGGTGCTTCAGAGCCAAATACGAAATCCCTGTTCAATGCCAAAAGAGCAAGACGGCTATCTCTCCCGCTAAATATCTGCTTTGCAAACTGATCTTTCAGATAACCAGCGAAAAACTTAAGGTCTGGAATACGGTCATAATGATCAAAATAGACCTGTGACATTTCATGTAAGGCCAGTTTTGAAAGCTGGGGTCTTACTTCCTCGAAACGATTTAGCAACTCAAGTGTCGGGCGCACTTTCTCAGCAAACAGCTCCCCCCCTTCGTTATAATGCAACCAGAGCATCAAAATGGAGCGTATATCTTTACCACTGTGTACCTGCTGAGCCAGCGGTAAGCCTCTGGATGCTGCATTCAGTATTTCTGCAGCACGTTTCTTCATGCCATCCGAAGCCTGCCCTGCCTTTTCTGCGACATAACGAAGACGGCTGGCTTGCTCCTGCATAAACTGAAGATCCCTTGGTCGCCACTCAGGCAGAGAAAATTTTACGCCAGGAAGTTTGAATTCAAACATCCTCTTTACCCAATATCTGCTTGATATCCTGCAGGTCAATCAGGCTTGGTTGACGCATAGTAATCCGGACATCAATTCTGCGATTCTGAAGCTGTTTCTCTGCCGTATCATCCACTTCAATTTTTGGCCTTGTGGCGGCATAACCACTGACAGAAAACATAGGTTTACTATCCCTGTTACGGAGGCCAGCCATCACTGGTCCATACTCTTCGTTGTTACGCCAGTAATCCCAAACGGTGATGGCCCGATATGATGATAGCCCCCAGTTACCCATTTTCAGATTACGGGCTGGCCTGCTATCGGTATGCCCTTCAACAAAAATCGTATCAATAAAGCGACTACGGTCATCTTTGGTAATGGCTTCATACAGTGCTTGGCCAATCGCCTGCACTGCATAGCTGCGATCTTCAGGAATGTCATAGCGTAAGGTCTTGAAGTAGATCTGCTCATCAGGAATACGCAACACCGACTGGTTTTCTGCAATCTCAACATGAATCCCCTGGCTTGCCAGATCGGTACGGATCTCTTCCAGCATCTCTGCCCGCACCTGATTTCCCTTGACCAGTTCCTGCATGGCACTATCCACTTGCTCATTCTTTTCAGAGAGCTCCAGTATCAACTGAAGAGAGGCCAGGATAAAAATAACCAGCAGGCCAGACATAATATCCGAGAAAGATATCCAGTAAGGATTATCCTCATCAACCGTTCTGGATGTCTTTGGGGAACTCCGAAAAGCCATCAGGCAACTCTCCGCCGATGGTCCATATCATCCACCAGTTCCTGCATGACAGTAACCACCCCCATCATGCCCGTAGCATATTCCTGGGTATGACGGTTCCATTCCTCCATACGATGGGAAGTTTGGTCCTGTACCTGTTTTGCATAATTACTCAACAAATCACTCAGCTGCTCGTGCAACACTCCAATAGTATCCTGCATCTCCTGACGGTAGCGGGCATGGTTTGCAGAAAGCTCACGGGAAGCATTATCCGCATTCTCTGCACCTAACCGCATATCGTCAGAAATGTCAGCAAGGGAAGATTTCAGTTTTTCCAATCCTACTAGTGTGGACTGCAGACTTTCAGCGACAACTGCATTTTGCTGGGAAGTTTTGGTGACTGCTGAAGTAGCCATACTCAGAGTGCCCGAGATACCGTCTGTTGCCCTTGCTACTTCTTGATGACTTCTGTACAAATTCTCTGATGTGAGTTCCATCTGCTCACTGGCTGCCACGATATTCTCTGCAGCGCTATTCAGACCCAGCTGATTTCGGTGCACCCCTTCATTGAGAACCTGTGCCTGTTGGACAACAGCCTTCACAGACTGCATATGCCCTTCCATAGCCTGACGCATATCGTCTACCAGCAGAGCCATGGTGGACTGCATATCCTCCAGCTGGGAACGAATCGCCTTATCACGCTGCTGATCCTGGGCAACAAGACCATTGATACGTTCCTGCACCGTTTTGGTGAACTGGTCATTTACAGTCTCAACCTGCCTGATCGTGGTAGCAAACTGATCCTGCTGATGCTTGATAAAGTTCTCAAGTCCTGAAACCAACTGCTCCTGACGTTTAATATCCGATGCTGCCGCACTATTCTGCTGGTCATTCAATTGTTGTAGCAACTGCCCAAAACTACCGTTAACCATTTCAGTCAGTTGAGCTACCTTTGTATCAAGGGCATTCTGGCGTTCAAGATCAGCCTCAGCACCAGAACGCTGGAGCGTGGAAAACTGCTCCATTAATTGACCAAACTGCGTGTTAACACTATTGGTCAACTTTGCAATTTTTTCGTCCATCGCCTGCTGGCGCTGAGCATCACCATTGGCAATAGACTGCTGCCTTGACTGATAATCCGCCATCAGCATTTCCATACTCTGACGAATCGTAGACTGAAACTCCTCTGCAGCCGCATGACTACTATCAGTGATTTTCTTTAGTTCATCTGCCTGGGCCTTGGTTGAACTCTCCATATACTGGGCAAGATGCTCAAGACGTTGCTGTTCTGTTGTAGCTATCTGCTGATGGTGAGTCTTTACACTATCCATCAGATTTTCGGCCATCGACTTCATCTGGCCTGTTGCATATTCAGTGTTCTCTTTTTGAGAATTCAATGATGTGTTTAGCTGTTCACTCAGGGCTCTGCCTTGCTGTTCAGACATATCTTCAAGGCGACTGATGGTCAGGTTCAATTGACCCATAAACCGAGTTAAGCCTGAGCCCCACTCAGACATAGAGCGATTCATATCATGTGTGGCCTGTTGCATCATTGATTGCTGCTGGGCGCCCGCCTGCCCCAAACCCTCCGAGAATTTACCGAGTATTTCCTTCAGGGCATCTTCGGATGAGTTAGCTTGTTTGTTGGCAAACTCAGTAGATGCCTCAACCATTTGTTCAATGGCTGGGCTCATAATGCGCTCGAGACTTTCTGTCATGCCCGTGGTGACAGTTTCGGCCATACTTTGAACAGCAACCTGCATTTGGTTACCAATCTGTTCAGCCAACCCCATCAATGTCTCTTTTGATTGGTTACCATCTCTGGAAATGTCCAGCAGAGTTTGCTCTGCAATCAGACGTGGAAAAAGCGTATCAATCCGTTGCTGCAACGCTGCAATTTGATTGCGAATTATACTCTCTACAATTTTCTCAATAGCATTAAAGAACAAGCTAAGAAACACGCCCCAGACAGAGGTCATAAATGCAATAGATGCAGAAGATATCAGCGCAGAGATCGCACCTTTGAGTTGCTCGGTATCGCTCGTATTGAGGTTAAGCGCACCAAGGCCTAACTGGAGACCAAGAAAAGTACCAATGACGCCTATTGCGGTCAAAAAACCAGGTACAGCAGCCAGAAGGCGACTTTCTGTGGCTTTACTTGCCAAGCTATGCGTATTAAAAAAATGGGCTGCATCGTAGGTGTTGTACAACTGATCTCCTGAGCTGGAGATCACCAGTGTCTCATCAAACTCGAGCCAGAGACTTTTTACATCCTCGTTTCTGAAATTATATTCCCGTAATTCCCGCTGTTTGTATCCCAGGTCACTACGGGAAAGGCCTTGCAACATCCTCTGGAAATTAGCCACATTGCCAAAGCCTTGCCTCGCTTTAAACATAAGGTAAAACGCAAATCCTGCAAAAACTATAATTTCTGCCACCCAGAATCCGGCGCTAATTCCTTCCGAGCTAAATGGATTGTTAAGCAAAGCATCAAAATTAGGCCAAATACTGGCAAGAGATAACTGCATCTGAAACGTCTACTGCCCTGGGAAAAACTTATAGGTATTTTGAGTATTGGCACAGAATACCACGCTATAAGCTTCTGCAATATCAGAAGTAACCGCACTCAATTAGTAAGGCACAAGCACTAACGTAAGAACATGGAGAGCTGTTTACAGATGATGCTTTCAGTCCGAATCCCCAAAAGGGCTGAATATTGAACCAAGTCCCAAGAAGTTTCATACAGAGAGAAATAGAAACCTACACCCATACCTACACCCAGAGGCAAAAAACGAGGAGGAAAAAGCAATTATAAGAAGATATCTTATTGATTTATATGGCGCTCCCAGGAGGATTCGAACCTCCGACCTGCCCCTTAGGAGGGAGCTAAAGAAAGCTTTAAAAACAGTAACTTAGGTATAATCTTTTGTTCTCGCACCCTTACGTAACCCATTGATTTTATTAGCCTTCACTTTTGTTTTGTTCTCACCGTTTTATACTGGAAACTTGTCGCTTGCTGGTCAGGACAGACCGCCAGCAAACCAACAAATTCAGTGTATAGCCAGTACCAGCCCTGCGCCACCTCGAGTAAAGCTTTTACCCTGACTTACCCTGTCATATCCATTACCAGCTCACGCTCCACCAGCTGAGCAATTCTCTGGGCAACTCTGGCGGGTTGCTGCTCCAGTCGTCGCTCTGCCTGTTCCAGACGCATAGCCCACGCTTGCAGCTTGGACGTCAGCTGTCCTGCATCAATACACGTAGCTCTCAACTCCTTTTTTATCATGCTGATTTCAGCAACCGGATCCACCAACATTGATTGCTCGTTTTGCACCATTAACTATTCCTGCTTATGACAAATGCGCTGTCCGTACAAACAGCAAAAAAATAAACCTGACCCTGCAAATAGACTCTACCTTGAAATTGTCTGACCCATGCGCCAGACTGGCTCCCATCACCTGCGCTGCTTGCAACAGACTCAGGTGGGAGCCATCCCGTCAGGACAAAACGGCACTCTACGCCGGGCGTCCTGTGGATAGAAAACCGTAAACGGTGGGTCAATCCGTGCCAGCTCGCTGGCGGGAAGCAACGGGGGAACGCTGAGTGTTCTTGCAAGCGCCCCGGCACCATCACTGGCTCCATATGCTGATATGGACATCAAAACCGCAACCCCGAAAGGAATGCGGTTTTTTTGTGTCTGCGCCATTGTGCGTTTTTATTCGCTTCGTTTCTTGATCTGCATCAATTTTCAATTGGTAGTTGCGAGGCTCGCAACTTTTTATAAAACAGTGATCTGGATCAATGACCATTCACAGGAGTTATGAATAAGAACAATACGGGGAGAGGGGAAATGATGCGTGTATCAGCCCTTTGCTACATCACTGCGGGCTATACTGAGGCTCAAAGGATGGCAAGACCGGCGCTTGGCCGTGGAGGTAGGTGTGTCCCGTTCAACTGTTTCGCGCTGGCTCAGTGGTCAGCAGGAGCCCAGAAAGCTGACCGATTTTGTCAACACTGTCAGGGTGCTGGGCGTAACCGCTGACGAGCTGCTTGGGTTAACCAGTCAGGAGACTGGCGAGCTGGTGCGTTTGTTTCACCAGCTGCCAATGGACTTGAGAGAGGATTTTTCAGAAAAGCTTAGGAAGATGGTTGAGGATTATCAGAAGACCTGACAATCAACGGCTCTCTCCTTCTACAGTGCAGCGATACGCATTCCCATCCAGCGTGTGTGTTACCCTTGTGACGACCCATTCGCCGTCTACACCCGAGCGAAAGCCGTTCAACGATAGACCTCCTTCGGCAAACAGGTCAGGGCTTCCCGGGCAAATAATCGATAAGCGACTGGCACCTCGTCGCAATGATCGATAGCGTGATTTTGCCGCAGTATCTGCCGCTTGCCTGTCAGGGTAGGGGTGGGTGATTTTCAGGGTTGGGTTACCTTCGCCAGCGGTAACCGTTTTCTCTTCCCCGGTGTCTACATCCTGCCAGCGAGTGGTGACAGAGGCGTATCGGCTCCTGTCGGCCATGCTTACTTTCCATTGGGTGATATCAGCCGGTACCAGGTTGATGACGGGCAAACTTTTACCGCTCACAGCCTTACCCTTGCTTTTGTCCGTAAACAACAATCGACCAGACACGGGTTTGACCAGGGCATCATGATCTTTTGCCAGCCTGGTGAGCAGGTTGATATCACTTTCGCTGGTCTGGTCAATATGGGGAATATTGACGGTGCTGAATCGCTCTGCCACTGCCGGCGTCAGGCCCTGCTCCCCGGCTATGGTTCGCACCATATCAGCCAGGCTGACATTTTCCCAAGACCGTGTTTTTTGCGTTTGCAGCTGGCCAAAGTTCTGGCTGTTGGAGGACAGGGGCGCGGCGAGCGCTTTAATGGTCATCTGCGATGGTGGACCAGATAACTCAATATCGCTGACGATAAACACGCCCATATTTTTCGCCTGATCGTCATAGCCCAACCAGAGTTCCAGCTTTGCCCCGGAATTTGGCAGCTGGTACCCGGGTTGATGATCGTGGAGGGCAATAGTTAATGTATCGGATTTTGTTCCGGCGCCATCCGTCAAGGTTAGTGAGATCAGGTTATCCCGCACAGCACTGGTGATGTCCTGGTCATTGGCACGAATACGAAAGACCGGTTTTAAGCCAATACTCAATCCCATAACTTCACCCCACGGCCTTTGTCCGTAATGGACAATTCCGGCAGAACGATTTCGATATCTTCCGGCAGTTCCGGGGGCAGTAATGCCAGTTTGGGATTACTCTCCAATACCTGCTCAACGGCCCCGCTTTTAGAGCCGTAAAACTTCCAGCAGATCCAGTCCAGAGTGTCGCCGGTTTTAGTTCGGTAGCGTGTCGCCATAGTAAGTAAGGCCCAGGTTAAATTCTTGTTGCCGTGGCTGGCCACCGCTCAGGTGTTTGCTCTGCGTTTCGTCCACATTGGTGATACACCAGTAACCGTGAATCCTGCCAAAGCTGTCGATTAATAGTTGTGGTTTCCCGGTTGCTGCCAGCGTCCTGAGGTTGTCCAGCTGGCCCGTGCCCCCGCGAAAGTGTGGGAAGATAGCGCCGGCCAGTTTGATGCTGTCGTCACCCGGTCCGTTGAATTGCCGGGCTGAATGCTGGCCGATTCGCTCCTGTGCGCTCCATCGGTATTCGGTGGTTCGTTGTAGTCGTTGATAGGCGGCTGTGTTCAGACTGAAGGCATAAGAGCCCAGCTTCAGCATGACATCGCTCATCGATCAGGCTCCTGCAAAATCATAAAGGGCATCGTTACCACCCCACTCCATGGCCGTTTGTCGGCCGATGGCTTTCGGGTCCTGACCGGGGGCTGCGTAGATATTGATATTATCGACTTTTCGAGCATCCGTATTGTTCTGGCTTCGTGCCGGTGCGGTGGTGTTGATCACCTGTTGTGCCTGTGTCGTTTGCGGACTCTGGCGGTTGGCGATGAGGGCTGAGCCAATGCCTGATTCCTTGTCATCACCAAAGCCGAAGAAGTTTTTAACCTTGCTGGCAGCACTGCCAATCCAGTCAAACTTACTGCTGATCCAGTTAAGCGCCGGTTGCCAGGCTTTCATGATCAAACCCAGTGGTGAATAACTGAAGACGGTTTTGAACAGCTCCCACGCCTGACCTACGACACTGGTCACGCCGGACCATAAGCCACGGAAAAAGTCCCCCATTCCGAACCAGTTTTTATAAATGGCCAGCGCCCCCATAGCCAGAGCACCGACAATCAGGCCAATGGGGTTGGCCATTATGGCAGCACCCACCGCTTTTATACCCACGCCCACGGCAGTCATTACCCCACCAAAGCCACCCATGGTGGTGACCAGTGTGCCAATGGATGCCGCCAACCCAATAACCGAAGTTAACACCTTGCCGGCCAGCAGTGCGCCAACCACCTGCGCCGAGTTTTCCCAGCCGCCGAAAAACTGCATTACACGGTTTACCGCTGAGCCCAGCTGATAGAGCCCTTGACCAAAGCCGGCAATTCCTTCAATCACTACGGGGAAAACAGCCGCCGCTTTATCGGCCCAGAGGGTGATCTGGGTCCGGTTATTAGTGAAGAAATCCGCGATTTTTTTCGGCCACTCAGCCAGGGCTGGCGCAAGGGCACCACCGATCAGGCCGCTAATCTCCTGAAAGGCACTACCCAAGACAAAGGTGAGACTGCCCATGCCTTTACTGAACGATTTCGCGCCGGCCTCACCGGCTTTGGTGACCACGCTCAGCCCCTTGTAACCGTCCACCAGCTCATCGACTGCGATGCCCTGCTGACGGATATGGCCAATGATTTTATTAGCTTCGCCGCCCATCAGGATATCAACGGCACTTGCCGCCTGTTGAGCGTCGCCTAATTCCTGTGCCGCTTTGGTGATGGCCATAAATTGCTTTTCAGGTGAGAGTTGTGCGATATCTTCATAGGCAAGTCCAAGAATGCCGAGGCTTTCCTGAACAGCGGTGAGCTCTTCAACCCCCGCCGATTCACCCATTTTGTTATTCATCTCTTCAACCAGGTCAATCACGGTGTCGGCTTCAAAACCGGCACCGGCCACCACCTTGCCAAAGGCCTGATAGGTGCGAAAATCCAGCCCCACCGCCGCTGCCTGGGCGGCTTCTGCGGCAAAGGCTTTATTAGCCATGGTTAAACCGGTGAAGGCACCACCGAGGGCAGTAGCGCCCACGGTCAGACCGGCCATACCGGTTTTCAGCTGCCCAAAGACCTTACCGCCAGCCTTGCCAACGTCCTGCGCCTTGTTCCAGATTTCCTGTTTCCGGGTTAACCGGGTCAGCTCATCACTCAGAGATTGATATTTCTGTTCCAGGGCAGAAACATCATTGCCCGCCTTGCGGTTTTTCTCGATCTCTTTGAGTAGTTTGGTTTGTGCCGTTTTGGTAGAACGCATTTCCTTTTGCGTTTTCCCCAGCGATTTACTGATCGCGCCGCCGATGCCTTTGAACGAGTTATCAATAGCACCACCGAGCTTGACGACTGCATTAAACGTTTGTGTGCTCATCGATCACTCCTTGGCAGTTCAGCAACCCACGCCAGCAACTCATCAATGTCCATTGCCGACAGTTCGGACAAGGGCCAGCCGGTATGACCGGCCAGATTCAGGCAGGCTCTTCTCAGGTCCTTGACGTCGAGGACAAAAAACTTTGGTAGGTCTCCTGCAGTTGTTCGTAGTCATCCATGTCCAGATCTTCAATATCTGCCGTGGTGACTTCGCAGAGATTGGCCATCAGGGCGACCTCTCTTTTTGCCTGCCCGGGGATGTTGTCTACTGCCAGCATGTCTCTGACTTTGGGCTTGCGCATGGTGAGGACTTTCACCTCAACCCCATCGATCTTGATGGGGGCGTTCAGTTTAATCTCTTTACTCATAGGGTCCTCTGGAACAGGTCTTACCGGAAGTCAAACAGAAGCGCTGCACCGCACTTATTCACACCTTGATTGTCGTTTATATCGGGAATAGACGAGAGGTGCTCACAATGAAGTTCAAGGTCTGAATCATCCGGGCGATAGCGAACGCCAAAGCGGCCTATCGGGTTTTCCATTTCATACCCGTCAAAACTGGAAACGCCCATATCAACACCGGCATAACCGGTTAGCTGTCCTGCACAGCCGCTGAGCATTGCCGCCAGCGCATAAGCGATAATCCCGATCATGAATACCTTCATCAGTGACTCCCTGTTACATGCCGATGGCGTTACGCATCGCTGCCAGACGATCAGTGCCGTTAATAATCCGCTTCATGTTGATCACATCGATCTCATGGAGCACCCGGGCGTCATGGGTCAGCTTGTAATAGTGCAGATCCATGGTGACGGACAGGCTGGGTTTGTCCCCTGCTTTCCAGGTGCCCGGGTCAATCTCACGAATACGGCCACGCAGTTCATAAACCGCTGACTTTATGCTGCCATCGTAGCTTTCCAGGGCGCCGCGAATGGTGAGCGGTACATCCTGACCGGGGACTACACCAAACAGGGCGAGCACATCGGCATCAAAACTGACCATGGTGAAACTGGCTTCCAGTTTTTCCATGCCCATGTCCAGACCGATCGGGGCATCCATGCCGCCACCGCGATAATCTTCGGTTTGCAGGGTCAGTTTGGGTGGCGTGAGTTCTTCCACCTCTGAAGCGTACCCGCGACCATCGACAAACAGCCGCAGGTTTTTCAACACGTCCTTAACGAAAGCCATCAGACAATCTCCTCAAGGTAGTCGTTCACCAGGTGGCTGCGGAAGGTGATGTGTTCAGCAGGGTAAGGCGGGGTGAAATCAAAGTTAAAAAACACTTTGCCCAGCTGGATATTGCTCGGGCTGTTCAGCTCCGGATCGGCCCAGCACTCACCGCCGATTATGGCGCCCTGTGCTTGCAGGTTTCGCAGGTAGGCATTGACGCCGGCGGTGACTTCTTCGATGTAGGTTTTGGTGATGTTGCGATCCACTGCCCACATGTGAGCCCTGAGCAGACTGTCGTTAATAATGTCGGCTGTGCGTCGTACGCTGAGGAAAAACCACTTGCTGTCGGTGGTGTTAGCGGTGCGGTTACCCCAGAGGCGATAGCCATCTTTACGAATGATGGTGGCTACATGCTTTTCATTGAGCAGGTTGGCACGGCAGGCCGCATCGCCCAGCACGAAATCAACCGGCCTTGCTACGCCGGTAATGCCGTAAATGGGTTTATTGGAGGGGGAGTTCCAGAAGCCCTGTTCATTGTCGATACGGGCAATCAGTCCGCAAACCCGGGCACTTGGTGGTTCTACTGCACCATTGGCGATCACCCATGGATCGACAATAAAGCAGCGTTCGCCAAAGTTGTTGACATAATTGATGACTGCTGAATCGGTAGTGTTGGGGCCGTCCAGAATGGAAACAGCGCGCATCTGGTGAGAAATACTTTCCATCTCGGCCGCCACTTCCTGCACATGGCTGAAGCCAGGAGCGCAGAGAGTCCGAGGCATAAAACCAAGGGCGCTTTCTGCTCCGAGCAGGGCTTTTAATCCGGTATAGCTGCCGTCTGGCTGCATACCGCCCACCACATTGGTTTGTGTTTCACTGTCGTCTGCCCCTTCATCCACCCGGATCACCACCACCACGGCACCACACTGGTCAAAGATGCCATCCATGGCTTTGGGGAGGGTTCCGGCCTTATTGCCCACGGTATCCAGCAGCGCGGCTTCTTTTAAAGAACCAGCCACCAGCACCGGGGTATCAAGAGGGAAAGCAGCAGCATCAGCATCCGGTGCCGTGCCGACAATGCCAATAACGGAAGAGTTAACGGTTTGGATGGGGCGAGGGCCAGCATCGATCTCGATGACCTCTACCCCGTGAAGGAATCCGGGCATATGCGCGCCTCGCGGGTTTTGATGTATTTACCCGTTATGGTGCGTACTGAAGTGCCCGATATCCTCCGGTTTTATTTCCTAAACGGCCGGCCTTGGCACATCTGCCGGCCACACTGGTCGCCAGGCTTTGTCTGGAAAGGACGGATGGTTATTGGGGCCGGTTTTCAGCTGGCGGATGTAGTCGGTGATGGTGGTTTGGGCTTCCTGGCGTTGCTGTTCCGTCCAGTCTACGGGGCCGAATACCGGGGTGAAGCATCGGTCCGCTACGGACAATTCATGGTTGCGCCATGCCCGTTCCTGGTTGGCCAGATCTGCCGGGGTTGGGGGTGGTGGTTCGTCCAAGGCTTCGGCTGGCGGCTCTTCGCCCAGTGTTTCGATTTTGTGGTAGCTGCCATCGGGTAGCCAGTATTCGTGGGTTCGGTAGTCTGGTACCAGTTTCCAGCCGTTTTTTTTGGAGTTGATTACGGCGACTTTGTACTGGCCTGCCTCCGGTGGCCGCTGGGTGGTGGTGTTATCCGGTGGAATCAGGAACTCACCGGGTCTGGCCGGGTTGGCTTGGCAGCGGAACGGGTGCAGGTATTCGCCGGTTTCTCTGCTGTATTGATAGACCATCATTGTCAGATTACTCCGTGGTAGATGCAGACCAGCGCGGTTAATGATTTGGGACGGGTTTCACTGCCGCCAGTGGCACCGGTAACACCACTACCCCATGTGCCTTCTGGTGTGTTTTGGTTGGCATTGGATTGCAAATAACCTCGCTTCAGATCAGTGCTGTGCGTATGGCTCTTCAATTCATCCGTCTGATAAGCCCCCACAGCCCGCCCACTGGAGCCCTGCCCCCGGATAAAATCCACCGCATCTTTCAAAACAATATTATTCCCGCTCACCGTAATCCACCGGCTGCCAGAACTGGCCAGCTCCGGATAGTCAATCACCCCATTGGGAATCGTCGAACCATCCAGGGCAAAAAAGCCCGGCTCCGGGGTCTCTTTGCTGGAGTAGACAATCTGGCCGACAAAATGCGCCTCGCCCCGGGTGGCAAATTGCGCCAGGATCTCCCACAGCCGTTTCGGGGTCAGTGCCCGGGTGTGGTTGCTTTTGCTGGCCGCTTCGGACTGGGTAGCAATCTCCAGCTGCCCACGCTGGGCTTCGGTGGCCTCACGGGTACCGGCTTCCATAGTCGCTTTTACGGCAGCAGAGTTGGCCGGGGTGGTAATGCTGGCGCTGGCGGTGGCGCTGGAGAGTCGCTTTTCCAGCCAGGTTTTTAATGTTTTCGGGGTGACGGCACGGCTATGGTCGCTGCCACTATCGACCTCCCCCTGGGTGGCCAGCTCGATAAAACCGGTGGCAGTTTCGCTGGCGCTGCGAACAAACGACGCCAACCGGCTTTTTAGGGTTTTCGGCGTGACCATTCGGGTATGGTCGTTACCTGCATCCACCTCTGGCTGTGTGGCGATTTCAGCCGTGCCCAGCATTTCCTCTGTTGCCTGGGGAGCATAGAGGCTGACATCACCACTGGGAGCAATGGCACCCGGGGCGCTGCTGATATTGAGCTGATGAGCCAGCATCAATGTCGCACTTTCACCTTTACTCTGGATAATCGTGCCATCGTCGTGTTGTGCAGTGGCAAAGGGTTGATCGGTGCTGGTGATAAATTCCATGCGGGTGACGTCATAGGCACCGGGCTCGCTGTCGGTCGCCACTACATAGATGCGCCCCGGTTCAATCACCTGTACGCCGTTGAGTGGCAGTCGTTTGATTTTGCTGGCCCCGTTATAGAGGTCCACCCACTGCAACTGCGCGCCAGAGAAGCCACTGGCCTGGGCACTGATGGCGGCATCGATGCCGCTCTGGTGAATGGTCAGGCTCATGGGGCTTGCTCCCTTAAAAGATTTTCACCACAAAGGCACAAAGACACAAAGGAAGAAAAAAGACAGCTTTTCTTTGTGTCTCTGTGTCTTTGTGGTTCAAAAAAAAGGCGCGTCATGGGGCGTTCTCCATGCTTTCGTTAGTCCATTGAGCAGTTTGAATCAGCGCTTCGGCTTCTGTCTGTGTCAGATGTTGTGCGCTGGAAAACTCATAGACGCCTGTGACTATTCCCTGCATACCGTCAAGCGACAGTCTGGGGGCATTGGGTGAGTCCATCCAGGGTAAGAACTCGATGGCGCCTTGCCTGTCTTCTGCGCCGTGGATGAAGTTGGAGTGGTAATATCTGAACAGGGTGTATAGCTTCGGGGGAGGAACATACTCGCCCGGCTCAAAAGCTTCGTCATTACTCATCATTTCTATAGCTAGTATATCTCGCAGTAAACCTCAGTTCCATCTGAGTCCCCGTCATTGCCCATATTCTGAAAATAAGCGTAACCGGTTCCCGACGCAGTAATTACAGTATCGAATGTATGCAATCCCACCCCCAGACTGGATGCAATGTTATAATTAGTGCCCGCTGCCAGGCGCACATTGCTCGTTTCTTTTGCTCCGTCGATATAACCTATAATGCGATAACTCCTGCCCTCCCTTACTTCTTCAACTGGAGATGTTCTCGCCCAAACCCCCCATTTACGGGTGTTCTCGGGTGCGACTGCTGCGGGGATCTTGAAAATAGCAGGCTTGTATATCAGCCTCACATAGGCGTGGGTAGTACCAAAGTTATACATAAGTCCGTGAGTTACTTTGGTTATTTTGATTTTAATCTTGGCTCCTGTGTTGGGACTGCCTGCCTGTATCTCCTGTATATAGTGTCGGTTTTGAACTCCAGCAGAAATGCTGAAATACAGAGTATTAGTACCATTATCAATGTAAATGGGCTGACCCTCGCCAAGACGCAAGCTGACCTTGTTGCCTAAGCCCTCTACTTCAGTTTCTACGTAAAACACACCGCCGTCGATGTAAGGATATTCAGGCAGTACGGCAATTTGCTCCCATTGGCCTACGCCATCAGGTACTATGTACGTTGTCTCGGGGCAGGTAATGACATCTTTATTCCATTCGTCAATTAACACCGTGCTATTGGGCATTTCGTCGGAGTAGATGATGCCGGAATAGAATCGGGAGTTATCCGGGTTGGTTTTGTCTATGAGTTTGAGGTTTGATAATTGGCCTTTAAAGTAACTAGAGAATGTACTATCAGCTCTTCCTAATTTCGTTATGCCGAGATCCTCAAACGTAACGGGTTTAGCTAATGACTTACTCTTACCGTTCACCTCTAAAGTTGTATTCGTTACACGTATATTCAAAAACCGGCTGGTGCCTTCCGTATTGATCGCAGTCGATGTACCTTCAATCCATGCATCTACTTGTCGAGTGCCATGGACGACGTATGTGTTTAAATACAGACTTTTCAGCGTATGATTGCCGCCCAATATCTGAGTATTGTTATCACTGAGGGCCACCGCATCAATCCTTAGTTCAAACTCACCTTCAGGCTCCCACGGCTCAAACTCCACATACGAATTCACCCCGTTATAGTTAGGCGTCCATACCGTGTTCCACCCCGGCAGCGTAATAAACCCATCCGGCCTCGCAACCCCCGTAACCACATCCTGAATCACCGAACGTGCACAAAACTGGCTCATGGTCCAAATGTCTCCCTGATCATCACTACCGGATACACGTCAGCAGTCCAATAGAAATTCCCCGGATGCACGGTGCCCACTTTCAGCTCAAAATCAGAGCGCAGGGGCTTGGCCCGGGTAATGGCGTTGATAATATCGGTTTGCAGATCAGCATCGGGGCGAAAGGCGGCAGTGGTGATGGTGCCCGGTGCGTTGTCGGGTGCAGTTTCGCCAGAATAGTTCCTACTCCAGCCTTTTTTACCGTCCTTGAAATGTGGGTTCGGAATCAGCTGTTTGTTCTCAAACAAATCCCAGCATTCCATCTCTGCTACCTGTGCTGTGCCTTTGCCAACGTGGTAATTCACAATAAACATGGGCCGAATAAATGCCGTACCCTCTCTGAATTGATGATAATCATCACCAACCCCTGTGATTTCACCTGCAAACGTCTGCCAACCATCAGAAGCTGTTATTCCGGCTCCAGCGACGGCGCAATATCTATGCTTACCTGCCCCACCGGTCAGATTGTTATAATTTTTGTCCAGCGTCGCCACACCGGCATAAATCCTATTATGGGCATCATCAACCGTTTGACGCACTTTAAATCGGATCTTATAGACGCGACTGGCCTGAACAGGAATAGGCTGAGAGCAATACAGCCAAACAGCTCCAGCAATCTCAAAAACCGGCAACAGTCGCTCATTGTCCTGGGCACTGATATCCACCGAAAAGGTATGAGGCTCCCCCCGTGGGGTACGCTGCCACCACTCGGTCACCGTGGCCAGGGTACCGAACGCCGCCACCGCATCCAGCACCGCCTGCAAACTGCCTTTGATCCGGTGTTGGTACAGTGCGTCTTTAACGGCCTGTCGCTTGATATGTTCCGGCCAGCTGTCGTCCCACTGGTCAATGCTGAAGCTGTTGGCCAGATAAGGCAGAAGCTCAACCGGGCATTGCTCCGGATTCCACATCTGACGATAAGGCACCAGCAAACGGTCAAACCGTTCAGACATTGAAGCCAGTGCCCGTTCATAGGGTGTTGCTGATGGCGGAAGAAGATCAGACATTCTGACGCTCCTGTCTCTGGGTCAGCTCGATGGAGGAACAATAAGCCGCTTGCACATCACTGGGGGTTAAATCTGCCGTTGGTTCATTGAGTACCACCCGGGAAACCCCAGCCTGTTGCAACGCCCCATAGATACCGGATACCGGCACAATCGCCCCCAGTCGATGACGGGATTCCACAAAGGCCTGCGCCGCTGCCCTGGCTGCATTCATCACCTGCTCAGAACCGGGACCCGACTGCACATAGATATCTGCACGAATACGAAAGCTGGTGACCGTAGCACCCTGAACAATCAGCTCATCCGTCAGCTGCCTGAGATTGGCTTGCATCAGATGATCAGTCACCACCTGCAGCAACTCATCGGACGGGGTGCCATCGCCCTCATGGGAAAGCACAGTATTCAGAATGCTGGCATCCCCCTGACGTTTTGGTCGTGCGTCTTTTACCCGCCCATCGGCGCTCAGTGTCTGGAAGATATATGCCCCTTCCGTACCGGCATTGGTCTGGCCTTCCATAGAAAGCTGGATCCTGAGCCGGTAGTTTTGATCGGTTTCCAGCACGGCAGGCGTGGGGGGAATGGTGCTGTCATCCTCTGGCGTCACCACCAGCCGGGGCACATTCCAGTAAGCCCCCAGATTATCCAGGTCATCACCCTGGGCATAAGGCAGCATGACCGCTTTAGCAGCATCATTCACCCGGGCTCTCAGCAGCAGCTCACGATAAGCGGCAACCTCAAGCACTTTATAAGCGGGTTCACTCTCCAGCGGTGCGGAAAAATCCGGATAACGCTGTTGAAAATCCACCAGCATCGCCGCCAGAATGGTCTCAAAATCCAGCGCCTGAACCACTTCCGGTGGTGGTAACTGGCTGAGGTCAATCACCGTAAAACCTGAGGTCATATCACCACCCCTTCCAGCGTGATCTTTTGTCCGTTTGGTACATAGTCACCGGTCAATTCCAGCTCAACTCTGCCAGGCTCAACACTCACCGCCTGCACTCGCTCTAATTTGAACCGGGGTTCCCAACGGTCAATGGCTTCTGCTGCCGCTGCATAGATTTCGATAATGGTTTCCCTGTTCATAGGCCGGTCAATCAGATCAAACAGACGAGAACCATACTCCCGCCTCATGACGCGGGTACCGATGGGAGTGGTAAGAATGTCGATAATGGACTGGCGCAAGTGGTCCAGCCCTGACAGTGATTTGCCGTTGGTGGCGTCTATTCCGTTCATAAACGCAGTGTGTGGTGATTGGCTGGTGAAATCCTCCGCTGTGTTTTCCATAATGTAGATGGCAATCATCGGTCCTGTGTATTACCCTGTATTAATAATTAATACTTATTAAGGGTAAAAACATGAGCCGAAATACCTCCGTCACACTGGGACAACACTTCGACCGCTTTGTGGCAGAAAAGATTGAACAGGGGCGCTATCAGTCCATCAGTGAGGTGGTACGTGCCGGACTTCGCAAACTGGAAGAAGATGAATCCCGTCTTGAAGCCCTGCGGGCAGAACTAAAAGCCGGTGCTGACAGCCCGGTGGTTGAAGGGTTCAACGCCGACTCCATGCTGGATGACCTGCATGGAAAACACCTGTGAAGCCAACGTATACCATTCGCCAACAAGCACAGGATGACCTCGAATCAATCTGGCTCTATACGCTGGAAAAGTGGGGTGTGGAACAGGCTGACCAATACTTTCATAGGATCATCAGTCGCTTTAGCTGGTTGGCGGAAAACCCGAAAGCAGGCAAAGCCCGCTGTGATATCCATAAAGGCTATTACTGCATTTCTGCCGGTTCGCATCTGATCTTCTATCAACTGGAGAATCAGCAACCGGATATTATCCGGGTATTGCACCAGAAAGCCGATATTGTCCACTGGCTGGAAAACTGACTACTGCTTTTGGGTAGCCGCTCCGGTGTTACCGGGGCCAGGCTGCACCCCAGGGTGATTGTGACTGTTATAAATCGCCCGGTCTGCTGCCATGCTGCGGGTTTTATCGGTGATATCCTGGCTGCTGGTGATATTGCCATTAACCTGAAGATCCCCGTTCAGGGTAATGCCTCCGGTACTGGTCAGCTCCGTAGTCGCTCCCGCTGGCAGAATGGCTTTTAAATGGTGGGACTTGCGATCATATTCAATCAGGGCACCATCACTGAACACCGTTACCCGCTTATCAGGATCGGTGGACGGGGCTGGAAATTGATCCCGATAGAGCGCAGGCAGTACAACCCCTTGTGACAAATCCCCCGAGGGTGACAATACCACCACTTGCTCCCCACCTTCCGGCTTCCACCAGTCCTGATCATTACCCGCCCGATGGGTCAGCCAGCGTAACGGCGCGGTGTGGAGCTCGCCGATTTTTACCCTTACCCGGTCGTCGGGCTCATCGCCATTATTCTGGATAATGCCCACCCTGAGCAGATTGGACAGCCGTCGCTCCAGATCTTCCAGAACCTGGTATACCTCAATCATGTCAGCTCCTGATAATCGTCTTCATGGGGAATGCCGGTT
>JAQFVO010000003.1 GCA_027942505.1 Endozoicomonas sp.
GGTATAAATCCCTCAGGGCAATTCGATAAGGCGCTCGAGCAACTGCTCAGGGGTTTCGTAAATCAGATCCTTATTAATGTGGTCCCCAAGAGGCACATGCTTGTCAACCAGCGGCAGAATTTCGCCCAGTAGCTTAGGGGGAGCACAGACTCGCAAGGTTTCAAACTGATGCAAGTCGTGGGCATGGCTGATGGATTTAGCCAGCAGGTGAGCAAATTGATGCGACTCATTGGTCTTGGGTGAGTTGTCAGTCCCCATCATGTGGGTACCCGAGGAGGAGGCCACCGAAAAGCCCGGCCCGGCGGCGACAAACTCCTGCCGTTTCCATCGGCCCTCTTCGTGGTCAATCTGGTCAACCAGGTCCAGCTCTCTTTTGTGCCGGTCAAAACGATACACTTTGGCCTGACTATTATCAGCAACCAGCACCCATGATGATGCCATTGGTATGCACCTCTGTATGGCTTGCGCAGTACGGCGATGGTACGACGGCGGTGAGATAACTGTTCGGGGATGGTTCAAAGACAGGCGAACTGTTCGCCCCTGAAAGAAGCGAGACTCAGGCAGCAGGCGACCACCGCTCCCTTCTTTTCGACGCTTCGCAGCCACCTGAGGGAAAGTGCCTGTACTCCCTCAGCTTACGATTGGCTTCATGGGTAGACCCACCAGCCCCGTTCCAGGGTAGTAAACTCTGTGATCGCCCTGCCTCGCCACCAAACCAGGCTCCCGATCCGGGGCAAGTGTTGCCAAGGCGACCCCTGTCGCATTTACGACACTTTCGTGAGCATAGAACGGAATCGGGCAAAAGCAAATCAGGGAAGACGAGCGTTCTGGGAAAAAAACAGCCATCTCGGCGGGCCCATACTGGTGCAGCCGTCTATTTGCAAGGGCAGTTTCATGCTCATCCATCTGGCAAAGCAACAACCGTCATCGATCCTTCTTGATGTCATCGCCAGGTGCCTCCGTTATCAGCGTGACTAAGGGAGTTGCTGGCAAACAGCAAACCTCAGTATTGCGCTTGCGCCTGTGCAAAGCTGGTAATAAGTCAATCTGGTTGCTGGTATGGGTGACAGTCACTGTCTTGCCGGGAACAACCCCATCGCATAGCCATATCGGTGGCACCAGCGACGCAATATAAGCGTCGCTGACCCCAAATACTTTTTTCAAAACATCGTGACTCAATTCAAAGGGATTGAATATCTCCAGCAACGGAGAGAGCACCTCGGAGATAATCGCTTGTGCGTAGTCGCTTCTGAAGTTATAAAACTGATGTCGTATTTTCACCAGTTCGTCACTGTCCTCCGACAGGGAGGGTGAGCTCTGGGGCGTGATGTATTGCAGGAAATCCTGCTCCTGTGGCCGTATCGCCAGACATCGCAAACCCTGGGAGGCAACAGTACCACCACTGTTCTCAATCATTGCCAGCAGATGGTCAAGCAGTCGCTGCAAACCAGCTTTATCGTGTCGTGGCAACGCCTTGGCCTTTTTTTCCTTCATTTTGACGATAACCTTGCTATAAACCTTGCCAATTTGCGGCGACAAGAGGCTATCCACCTCAGGCAAACGAAACGTTTTAGCTGACGACGGGTTAATGGTACTAAACTGATCAACCAATCCCTTCAGTTCGTCATAACGATCCCGCAGGTTATCCAGCCGCGACTTAATGGTTGAGGCCTCATAAAGCAGGTCATCCTGAGTTAAAAACTGTGATTTTGGTATCGTTGTCGTAAACAGATAGACCATGCTGTCTTGAAACAGGTACTGATCCATGTCACGTCTTTTTTTAGCCTTGCTTATGGGGCCGGGAACCGAATAGCCATAGCCACGAAAAAAATGATTTGTCCAATGGTCATGATATACGGAATAGTGCGTGTGTTCCAAAGGCATGCCGCATGGGTTGCTGATACTTAACAGGGTTTTTCGGGTTGTCTCACCGTTATAGCAGTCAACACTGTCATGGCCCGCAAAAACATCCTTCGCTGTGGGCAACATCAGCGCCGACAATATCGATTCAGCCCCTGTCTTTTGGAATTCCCGGGCAACAAGGACAGCAAAATCGCGTAGATCTTTGCGGTATTGGCAACCGTTACAACGAGCAAACCCATCATGTAAATAAAAACCTTTCAAGGCCAGGAACAATAGTAGTTCATCACGGCCGATTCCCGTAATATCCTGAAGGATATCACCACACTCAGACGGCAGCGATTGCAAACTACAGAACCTGGTTGTGAGACTGCGTACTTCATTGCACAGGGAAAAGACACCTGATTGTCCATAGCAAACTCTTTTGGCAGCCTTTTTCACTCTCTCATCGGAAGGATCATCCACCAAAAACAGCTTTGCATCACGATGCCTGATGGCTCGGCATATGAACCCATCATTCCGATGGTAACCGTAGAACTCCAGCCAAAGTGATTCACCACTGGCAACAGAAATGGCAAAACTATTGATATCAAACCCTTTACTGACTTCACCAGAATCCACATTTGCCGCATTTATGGTCCGTATCTGTTCCTGATTTAAGGAGGATTCCAACTGCTTTTGTGCATCATAAACTGACAGATACCTTATCTGAATCTCAGATATTTTTTCAGACGACCGGAATGGCAAGAAGATTGTCGAGCAAACGTTATCCAAAACTATGGAACTCCTTAGTAACGACTATTTATTGTTTATTTATTGTTAGCAATCGCCCTATGTACGGGACCTATTTATGGGACAAGACCGGAAGCAGGGTCTCAAATCCAATCGGATCATTTATTAAAACTCTCGTTTTTCAAAATCATGCGGAGCATGTCTATCCCCGAACAGAGCTTTGACTGCCCTCAATACTTATTCAGAGGGAGTTCTTTCGCTTTACCATAATGCCAGGATCCGTGGTGTGGGTAGGATCAAAGCCACGAATTTTTAGGCAACCAAACAGCGTTTCTATCGAACAACGCTGATAATAGTCCTCGATCATGGTTTCTGGGTTGCCACGACGATCAAGAGCCCCTTGATTGTGCGCCTTGCAGCTATATAAAGAGAATTCATCTATTCTGTCAGCCGGAATCAATTTCAGGACTTGCCACAAGATGGCAATGAGCTCTTCGGCGTTTGAGTTGCCACCACTCTTATCGAGGCAAACCTAAACGATGGGGACAGACGCTCCCTGCCATGCAGCAGTAATCACCGGATAGTTAATATGTAGACAGCCAAACCGCCAGTTGGTTCCATTCATGCACAGTGTGTCTATCGAGGTTCAGCCAGTGAAGTAGCAGTTTTCTGCTCATAACAGGATGATATGACAAGAAATCTAACTCTTGAGCCTATGAGTTAATAACGGACGAAACAGGAAATGAGGTACACAGTTCCTGACCCCATTATGGCGTGCTGCAAGGCCTTGTCTATCAAGCACTGATCAATGCTCCTGTCGAACACCTTGATCAACCATTGTGAATTTTTTCGGCCCAATCGAAGAGGATGCGCTTCATTCGCTCAAGGCTAACCGGCTTGTCGA